>JBLYYW010000273.1:0-14383 GCA_048550155.1 Acidimicrobiales bacterium
CGAAGAAGAGTACTGCTGGAGCTACACCCCCGGTGTGGTCCGAACCGTGATCGCCAACGGGACTCTGTACACGGTTTCCCATGAAGGCGTCCACAGCTGGGACTTCGAAACCCTCGCCCCCGGAACGTGGGTCCAGTTTCCTCAACGCTGAGCGCAGGCTCCTAGGCACTCACGATATCGACGTCCAGGATTCCGTCGACGGAACGAAGGCGGGATCCCAGCGACTCGGTCAAAGGATCCGACGTCGTGATGACCATCACCGCCCAGTGGTCCCGGTCACTTCGGCCGACGTTCATGTCGTCGATATTGACGCCTTCCTCTCCAAGGATCATTCCAACGGCGCCGATCACGCCCGGTCGGTCGTCGTTGCGTGCCACGATCATGTTGTCCGAGGGCGGCACGTCGATCTCGTGCTCATCCAGCTTGACAACCCGGGGCTGATTTCTGAGCCCCAGAAGTGTGGCCGAAATCGACCGTGACCCACCGGTAAGCGTCAGCAGACTGACATAGTCACGGGGTTGACTGCTGGACACCGCGTTGAGCTGCACGCCCAGCTCGCCCAGCCGGGTCCGAGCGTTCACGTAGCTCACCGGTTCGCCGGTTGAACGCAACAGACCCTTCGCTGCCGCCAAGGCGATCAACCGGTCGTCGTACCCTCCGACCTCCCCTTCGAGGCTCAAAACAACCCGCTCGGGAAGTGACTCGACCAGCCCGGCGAAGAGAGCCCCAAGCTGTTCAGCCACAGGAAGGAATGGCTTCACGGCCTCGGGTACTGCGCCAGCATCGACATTTACGGCGAACTGGACGAAGTCGCCGGATAACGCCAAGTCGACCTGTTCGGCGATCGTGAGCCCGGCGCGGTCCTGCGCCTCTCGGGTGGATGCCCCCAGGTGGGGTGTTACGACGACGTTGCGATGGGCGAACAAGGGCGATTCGGTGAGTGGCTCGGATGAGAACACGTCGAGGCCGGCACCACCGGCTCGGCCGGTCGTGAGCGCCTCGTTGAGTGCGATCTCGTCGACGATGCCGCCTCTTGCCACATTGATCACCCTGACGCCCGGCTTGGCCTTGGACAAGAACTCCGATCCGATCAGTCCGATCGTGTCGGGTGTTCTGGCAACGTGCACGGTGACGATGTCACTCTCGGCTGCCAGCTCGTCGAGCGTGACGAGCCGAACATCGTATTGTGCGGCGCGGTCGGCGGAAACGAACGGGTCGTAGCCCACCAGTTTCATGTCGAATGCGCGGGCTCGTTGCGCAACGAGGGAACCAATCCTGCCCAACCCGATGATCCCCAGCGTCTTGCCGCCCAGTTCCATCCCAGTCCACTGACTCCTCTCCCACCTGCCCTGCACGAGGGCAGCATGAGCTTGTGCGGTGTTTCGAGCCGACGCCAGAATCAACGCCATCGTTTGCTCGGCTGCGCTCAGCACGTTTGAAAGTGGAGCATTCACGACCATGACGCCACGCTCGGTGGCCGCCGGTACATCGACGTTGTCGAGGCCAACTCCGGCCCGTCCGACCACCACCAGGTCCTTGCCGGCATCCAGCATCGCCTCGGTGACCGTCGTAGCCGATCTGATGATCAGGGCGTGTGCACCCGGGATCGTTGCATGGATTTCTTCGGGCGAGAGACCTACTTGAACGTCGACGTCGTGCCCTGCTGCTCTCAGCAGATCAAGACCCGACTCGGCCAGCTTTTCGGTCACAAGGATGCGCGCCATGGCAACAGCATTCCCTTGTCGGACGGTGCTTCCTACCAGGAACGGCGGAAATCTGAGCCGAACTGGCTAGATCAGCCTGAGAATCCGCTCTGCGACAGCTCGGCCACTGAGAAAAGCGCCCTCAACCTTGGCCTCGCCGAATCCATCGCCGGCGAGGACCACCGGCACGGATGTGCCCCCTATCGGCAGGAAGAGGTCGTCGTGACTGCTACGAGGGGTGGCGTAGCGCCACTTCTTGACCTGGATCTGGACCGGTTTCACGGATCCGAGAACCCGATCGAATTCTGGTTGTAGGCGGTGCAGGATCTCGTCGTGCCCCAGATCCCACAGTGCTGCGGAAAGCGCTGACTCGACGTGAAACGTGAGCGCCGTCTGGGGCGAGATTCCCTTTCGTTGATTGTCGGCGATAAAGGTGAACATCGGGTCGAGCGGCTGTTGCCTCGCCCCCAGTGGCCCGACGACCTCTCCCGCATCATCATCGGTTGTCATCAACACTGCGATGACGGGGCTATAGGTCATGAGGAGCGCGTCATCCGGCACGGGGGCTCCCCCGGCACGGAGCAGCTCGACCGCCTGCGGAACCGGCGCGGTGAGTAGTGCGGCGGCGGCCTCGTCGGGCAGCCGCGAACCGCCCTCGTAGGTGGCGGTGATGCCGTCGCCGGTGTCGATGATCGCATCGACCCGCTGATTGAGGACGACCTCTGCCCCGGCTCGAATACACGCCGCAGCAAGATGTTTGGCCAGCTGCGACATTCCCCCCTCGGTGCGGAAGCGTGGATGACCGTCGGTCTGGTCGGGATCGAACCCGTTGGCCCACACGCTCACGATCCCGTCTGTCTCCCACATCGACACCGCATCGGCAAACGCCTTGGACCGGACGGTGAAGAACTGCGCGCCGTGGTCGAGAACTGCGGTACCGATCCTCCGCGTCGCCAGGCGTCCGCCAACCCCGCGTCCCTTGTCGACGACCAGCACCCGCTTGCCGGCCTCAGCAAGCGCCAGCGCCGCTGTCAGGCCCGTCATGCCAGCCCCCACGATCAATACCTCGGTACCCACTGCGTCAGCCACCTTCGGAGGGTAACCTCACCCCCGTACCGAGCACCTGCTTCATCGGTCCCTTACCACCTGGCCACCACTCCCCAGATGCCTGATCCTGCCCGCGAGGTCGTGGCGGTCCACTCACCGGGCAGGGCAGCGACGACGTCCTCAACCGGCAGGTGAATCGGCGTTTGATCTCCCATGGTGTTCACCCAGAGGAGGTGGCCCCTCGACCGCAGTACCCGATCCACTTGGTCAGGAAAGAGGAACATGTTCACGCACAGGACCCCGTCGAAGGAGTCCGGCACGAACGGAAGTGCCGATGCGTCACCGCGGACCTGTTGGGTGCCATGCCCCTGATCGTGACGAATCATCTCTGCCGACAGATCGAAGGCCACGTACTCGCCGACCTGACCGCCCAGGACCTTGCCTCCCGCTCCGGTGCCCGAACCCAGTTCCAACCACCGAGATCCCGCCAGCGGGAGTTGCCCACGGGTCATCGCGTCGACGATTGGGGCGGCTTTGGTCGGGTTCACATGATCCTCGCTCCAACTCGGCGCCAGGCGATCGAAGGTCTCCGCAATCCGTTCCCTCACCTCGGCATCCCACAGACGATCCAGGGCGATCTGTCGGGTGATCAGACGAATCGGGTGATTTGGACCGGCAAAAGGCTCGGGCGGCTCATACCCGGCCGAATCGGCAAGTGTGATGATCGCCATCGTGGCAAGGTATCTCCTGGCCCGGCTCTAACGTGAACCCGATGGTTGCGTTGACACTGAAGACTTCGCCTACGGCTCAGCCTGATTTCTTGTCGCTGCCGTGGGCGACTCCCCTGGAAGATTGGCCCGACGAGATGGCTGTCCGATTGCCGCGGGGCCGCCATCGCCACGTCGTACGGTTCATCGATCATGAAGGCGTGTTCTTCGCGTTCAAGGAACTGCCCTCCCCGCTGGCTCACAAGGAGTTCGAGCTTCTCGACTTCCTCAAAGAAGCAGGATTGCCGGTCGTTGATCTGATCGGCGTTGCCGATCAACGGGTCGGGCCCGACGGCACCGAACTCGAGGCGGTCTTGATAACTCAGCATCTGCGCTACTCGCTGCCCTACCTGCACCTGTTCGCCGGTCCCGGAAGTGATGGACTCCACGACAAGCTCGTCGACGCATTGGCGGTTCTGTTGTGCAGGATCCACCTGGCCGGCTTCTTCTGGGGCGACTGCTCGCTGGGTAATGCTCTGTTCCGACGTGACGCCGGAGCCCTGGTGGCCTACCTGGTCGACACCGAAACGAGCGAATTGCAGGAATCGTTGACCGACGGCCAACGCACGCACGATCTCGCCATCGCCAGCGATAACATCGCCGGAGGACTCTACGAGCTCGAGGCGTTGGAGAAGCTACCGGCCGAGGTGGATCCAATCGAAGTCGTCGACAGTCTGTGCGTCCGCTATCACGACCTCTGGAACGAGCTGACACGCACCGATGAATTGAACGGGGACGAGTTGTACCGGATCACCGAGCGGCTGCAACGACTCAACGACCTCGGATTCGACACCGAAGAGATGGAGATTCTCCAAGACGACGACGGTCGCCGACGAGTACGGTTCCGCCCCGCGGTGGTGGAGGAGGGCCATCATCGACGTGCACTCGAGCGCCTCACCGGGATCAGGGCACAGGAGAACCAGGCACGCCGCCTGCTGCGGGCACTCCATGGCTATGGGGCCTGGTTGGCGTCCGAACCCGGAGCGACCGAACTCCCAGAGGCCATGATGGCCTATCGCTGGTTGACAGAACGCTACCAGCCGACTGTGGCAGCGATCCCCGAAAGGCTACGGAGTCGGCTGTCCGAACCCGAGTTCTATGTACAGGTGATCGAACACTTGTGGTACCTGTCAGAGGAGGCTGGTCGCGACTACGGCCTGGTGAATGCCACCAACCACTACATCGAGAATGTTCTGACCGGCCTGCCCGACGAGGCGACCCTTCTGCTCACCGACGAAGGCGCGCTGACAGAGGACGATCAGACCTGACCGACCGGCCTCGATCAGTCAGCGTCGGGTTGCATGTCCAGAGGCTCGATGTCGTCCGCCGGCTTGAAACCGAAGACGTAGCCGTAGAACCACAGTTCAGCCTCGAGGCTTCGAATCACATTCGGTGCCTGCCGGAACCCGTGCTGCTCCCCTTCGAACACGAGATAGGCGTGGGGGATGTGCTTCGCCGCGACCGCTGCAACGATCGCTTCGCTCTGGCTCGGCGGCACCACCTCGTCCTCGCTTCCCTGCATGACAAGCAGCGGACTCGAAAGATCCTCGGTGTGATTGATGGGCGAGCGAGCGGTGTACACGTCTCTGGCTTCGGGCCACGGTCCGATCATGTTGTCCAAGTACCGGCTCTCGAACTTGTGGGTGTCTTCGGCCAGCGCCTGCAGGTCGGCGACCCCGTACAGGCTGGTGCCGGCTGCGAAGATCTCACTCTGCTCGAGGGCGGCAAGGACAGTGAATCCGCCCGCCGATCCGCCGCGGATGGCCATTCGGGTCGGATCGACACGTCCAGCGTCAGCGAGGAACGTTGCTGCGGCGATGACATCCTCGACATCAACGACGCCCCACTGGCCGTTCAGAAGTCGTCGGTAGTCGGTTCCGAAGCCGGATGAGCCGCCGTAGTTCACATCGACCACTGCGAATCCCCGCGAGGTCCAGTACTGGACCTTGAGGCTGAGAGCTGGACTCGAATGTGATGTGGGTCCGCCATGACCCATTACGACCAGGGGGGGCCGCTCGCTGCCGGAACCCACTAGCGATGGACCCGCTGGGGGATAGAAGAAGGCATGGCTCGTGCGGCCTGACCCACTTGGGAAAGACAGCGCCTCGGCCTGCGAGAACCACGCCGTGTCTATGCCGAGGTCCGATGACCGACGATGGGTCACAGTTTCGGCCGTGACCGTGTTGACCTGCTGGACACTTGCCAGAGCCGATGATGAGGCGCTGACCACAACCACTTCATCATCGAGGGGTGCGAGGCCAGCGATTGCAGCACAGTCGAAGTCTTCGAGAATCCAGACCGACCCGTCGTCGGCAACGGTGGCGAGACGATCTTGGCCGTCGCGGGTCAGCGAGACGACGATCCGCTCATCGGAGAGTTCGGTCCAATGCTGAGTGCCGAACTGCCATTGGGGTCCCCCGATCTCTCCGTCGGTCAACGACGTCACGGATCGGGTCTTGCTGGTGCCAGGGCTCCATCGGTGCAGATTCCACCAACCGTTGTCGTCGGAGGAGAAGACCAGGTCTCCGTTTTGGACCCAGTTGGCTCCGTGAACCGCCTGTCGCCCACCTCCTGCGACACGGTGGGAGTTTCCGAGCCGGGCATCATCGAACAGGGGCGCCGCATGAAGTTCGGTCCCGTCCCATGGCATGTTCGGATGATTCCAGCTGATCCAGGAAAGCCAGCCGCCGTCGGGAGCGATCCGTGGCGCGGCAACGAAGTCCGGCCCGCTTGCGAGAACCCGGATCTGGGCGGGATCGGTCGCGGCGGAACCATCGGTGGGAATGGCCACGATGACGTTCATCGCTTCGCCCCCATTGCTCTCCATTGTCGACAGGTAGTGGTCTTCCATCACACAGATCACGAAGTTCCCATCAGGAGTTTCGGATCCGTCGGCGAATCTGATTCCGTGGGAAATCTCCGGGTCGGGGGTGATCGGCGACGGCGTGGGGTCACCACCAGGACCGGTGGTGAATCGGTACAGCCGCTGATCATCCCAGTTCGCGAAATAGACCGCACCGGGTTGTCCGGGGCGATGGGTGCCGAGCCACCAAGCTCCTCCACCGTATTCGTGGACCCGGGTTCTGGCGTTGAAGGGCGCGTCGATTCGGTCGAGTCCGTTGCGCACCAGCACCGTTCGGCCGCCTTCGGCCGGTCGGAGCTCGCTCCACCAGACCTCGGCCGTTTCCTCAAATCCTCGCACCGATGGGCCGGCAACCCCGACGCCGCCGCTGGAAACGATCTGGGCCGACAGGGGTGAGGGCCATGTGCCGAAAGGAAGCTCTGGCATACCGGTCAGCCGTCGATGAGGTCGGCGAGACGATCGAGACCTTCGATCAAGTCATCGTCTCCGAGGGCGTAGGAGAAGCGTCCATAACCGGGCGATCCGAAGGCCTCACCGGGAACGAATGCGATGTTTGCCTGCTCGAGGGCCACATCGGCGAGTTGTAGGGTCGATTCGATTTCCACGCCTCCGATGGTGCGGCCGAGTACTCCTTCAAAGCTCGGGAAGGCATAGAACGCGCCCTGAGGTTTCAGGCACTCGACCCCGACGATGCTGTCGAGCTTGTCCCACGTAGTGAGACGACGACGATCGAAGTGCGAGCGCATCTCGTGGACTGCACTGAGATCACCGGCAACGGCGGCCAGCGCTGCAGCCTGCGCAACATTGCAGACGTTCGATGTTTGATGCGACTGGAGCGAGTTGAGGCTTTTGGCGACATCGGCGGGGGCGATGACCCACCCGACCCGCCAACCCGTCATTGCGTATGTCTTGGCCACGCCGTTGAGAACAAGGCAACGATCGGCGATGTCGGGCACCAGGGCGGGCATGCTGTGGAAGATGTTGTCGTCATAGACGAGGTGTTCGTAGATCTCGTCGGTCAAGATCCAGATGTCGTTGTCAGCTGCCCAGGTGCCGATGTCGATGATCTCCTGCTCGGTGTAGACCGCACCGCTTGGGTTGCTCGGGCTGACAAAGATCAGCGCCTTGGTCCGGGGGGTGCGTGCCGCCTCCAGCGACTCGACGGTTGCTTTGAAACCGGTATGGATGGAGGTCTCCACGAAAACGGGTTCACCGCCGGCCAGACGCACCGGCTCGGGGTAGGTGGTCCAATACGGGGTGGGGATCATCACCTGGTCCCCGGGGTTCACAATGGCCGCGATGGCGTTGTAGACCGCATGTTTTCCGCCGTTGGTGATGACGACCTGCGACGGATCGGCATCGAAACCGCTGTCGCGTTTGGTCTTGGCGACGACCGCGGCCTTGAGGTCGGGTTGACCGCCGGCCGGGGAGTACTTGTGGGAGGAAGGATTCCGGCATGCCTCAACCGCTGCCTCGACGATGTAGTCCGGGGTCGGGAAGTCTGGTTCGCCAGCGCCAAATCCGATCACCGGCTTTCCAGCTGCCCGAAGCTCTTTGGCCTTGGCCGTAATGGCCAGGGTGGCCGAGGGGGCGATGGATCCAACACGAATTGACACACGACCGGTTGACATGGCGATCAGGCTAACCACTATCTCTCGGCTCCAGCGGGCCGTTTTCACCCAGCTCGAGCCACCGACCTCGCGAGTGTCAGCTCTCTTCCGATGGCTCGAAGTTGAGGCTGGCCGAGTTCATGCAGAAACGGTCGCCGGTCGGGGCGGGCCCATCGGGGAACACATGCCCGAGGTGAGCCCCGCACGTGGCACACGTCGCTTCGATACGCACCATTCCGAAACTACGGTCTTCGTGATTGCGGACCAGGTCGTCACTGATCGGCTTCCAGAAGCTGGGCCACCCGGACCCACTTTCGAACTTGGTGTCACTTTCGAACAGCGGCGTATCGCACACGACACAGCTGTAGGTGCCGCTGGCCTTGTTGTCCCAGTAACACCCGGTGAAGGCCCGCTCGGTTCCGGCTTGTTGTGTGACGTGGAACTGCTCGTCGGTCAGCTTGGCTCGCAGCTCTTCTTCGGTGAATGTCTTGGTCGGCGAATCGCTCATGCCGGTGTAACGGTACGAGACCTCCGGTTGTTCCCGCCCGAAAAGACGAGTCAGCGCATCCACCAGCGGACCGAAGACGATCATTCGACCCGTCGGCTGTCAGTCGTCGTGTTCGGTGATCATGACCGAATTCATGGTGACAGGGGTTTTGGGTCGGTCCTGTCGATCGGTGTCGACCTTTTCGATCCTGTCGATGATGTCCATACCCTTCACCACCTGGCCGAACAAGCTGTACGACGGGGGAAGCCCAACGCCCGACGCTCCGGAGATGATGAAGAACTGGCTCCCGTTGGTGTTCGGCCCGGCGTTGGCCATCGCGAGAGATCCCAGTTGGTACTGGCCCGGTTTGGGAAGCTCATCCTGAAAGCGGTAGCCGGGACCACCTCGGCCACTGCCCTCCGGGTCGCCGCCCTGGCACATGAAGCCCTGGATGATCCGGTGGAACACCAGCCCGTCGTAGTAGTGGTAGCGGGCAAGGTTCACGAAGTTGTTCACCGTGACAGGGGCCTGTGCGGCGTTCAAGTTGATGACAACGTCGCCCAGCTCCTCGCTTCCGTGGCTGATGTTCAGGGTGGCCGTGTAGCGCTTCGACGGATCGATGGACATGTCGAACGATGAGTCGAACGTGGTTTGCCGGGGGCTTGAGCCGTCGACATTGGGGGAATCGGGCACGAAAATCTCCTTCGAAAGATGAGACGTCAGGATAGGGCGTGCGAGCGGCGGTCAGCTGAGGCTCAGCTGGCTCACCTGGTATTCGACGACCGGGAAGCCCTCCGCCGATGTGGAACACACCGGGTCACCGACGTAGAGGTCACCGTCGGGTGAAAACACCATGGGTATTCGGCCCCATGTGATGTAGGAGTCCTCGGAGCAATTCAGCGGCTCGGCCGTGCCCACGCTGGCGGTCTCACCGGTGGCGAGGTCATACACGAAGGTCTCGTTGCCGGACGAGAAGGCAAATCGCGTACTGTCGTTGCGCCACACGACCCGCAGCGCACGTCCTTCGCCAACAGTCGTCACCGCCCCGGTGTCCATGTTCACCAGCTCGATTTCACCGCCGTCGCCGGTATCGAAAATCGAGTCCCAGATCACAAGCTGGGATGCGTCAGGGCTCAGCGCGAAGTTGTTGGCCGAGAATCGACGCTCGTCAGCCGATCCCCTGGGAATTAGAACCACTGAAGGCTCAAGATCCCATTCGGAGTAGACCTGGGTGCCATCCGGGGTTCGGATGGCGCCGTAACTGAACGTCTCGAGCGTTCCAAACAACGTGCGATCGCCCGTTCGAGGATTGACCAGGTACTCCTCGATCCGCACGCTCGGCTCGGTTTCGTCCTCGGACTCGGACTCGGATTCGGACTCGGACTCGACGATGTCGCCCGATTGGTCGCTGAGGATCATCGTGATGAAACCATCGGCATTCCACGTGGCATCGCCCGATATCGCGTCCCCGATGTTGATCTCAACCGGATTGGACAAGTCCAGTGACGGTTCGACGTCATAGACGGTCACGCCGCCCAGGAATCCTTCACAGCTGCTGACCTCGAGAAGCTGTTGCCGATTTGGTGATGCGGTAGCAAATCCTGCGTACTGAAACGCTTCGCCGCCAGTGGATGTCGCCCGGATCGCCCCGTCAGCCCCAACCACGGCGAAGTAGTCGGCGGGCAGGCCCTCACAGCCAAACGATTCAGGATCAAAAACTGTCCCCAGGAGCTTGCCATCGCTCTCAGCCAAGATGATCGACGTGAGCAACACTTCGCGACCCACCTCACGAGTCACCTGCACACCCCCGGGCACGGTAGTGGGCGCCTCGGTGGTTGTCGTGGTCGATGACACTTCAGTGGTGAGGGTGGTTGTTGCGGGTGCAGAAGCCGAGGTCACAGTGATCGCAGAGGTCGAGACGCTGGTTCCAGTGGTTGACGCTGGGGTCGATTCATCGCTCGCGGCAGTTCCCTCCGACCCGCAGCCGGCAAGGAACACCATGATCGTGAGGAGGAGCACAGGAAGCCTGTGCGGGAATCGCATCGGCATATTGTGGCCGAAGAACAGGCCAAGGTGGTGGGTGTCAGCAATGCCGCCGCAGGCAACACCGACACCCACTCACCACCTTCATAGCCCCCGACACCCAGCGAGGGAAACCGAACACCGCTCAAGGACCTCGTCGAACCTCAGGGATCCCTCAGGTCGAATGCTGCTCACCGGCGAGATACAGCGGTCCCCCGGAGCCGCTCTTCGGCGCGAAACTCCCTCGATCGACCCGGCTGGGCTCGGCCTACGTTCGGGCGTCGATGGGTTCAGCGATGGGTGAACTCCGCTTTGCCGGGACCCTGCTCGAGGAAGCTCTTGATGCCGATCACAGCATCATCGGTCTTGAAACTCTCCTTGAACTGCTGCTTCTCCACCTCGATCGCCTCGGGAATGTCGACGTTCAGTCCCCCCATGATCGAACGTTTGACGTTCTTCAGCGCAGCGGGACCCTTCGCGTACATCTCGGCCATGTCCAGAGCATGGTCGAAGACTTCGTCGTCGGGGTAGACCGCCGACACCAGACCTATCTCCAGTGCTTCGTCAGCCTTGACCTGCCGACCGGTGTAGTTGAGTTCCTTGCTCTTGGTCACCCCAACCAACCGGGTAAGCCGTTGCGTGCCGCCGGCGCCGGGAATAATCCCAAGCAGGATCTCCGGCTGCCCGAAGATCGCGCCCTCGCCACACACCCGGAAGTCGGTCGACATACTCAGTTCGCAGCCGCCGCCGAGCGCGAATCCGTTCACTGCCGAAATTGTGATTTGGTCGAGTCCCTCGATGGTGAGCAGTGCGTCGTTGAGCGGGTTGGTCATACCGGTCGGATCTCGCTCCTCGGGCGGTCCGTCGGACGGGAACTCCCCGATGTCTGCGCCCGCGGCGAAGAATCG
Source organism: Acidimicrobiales bacterium (assembly GCA_048550155.1). Taxonomy (GTDB): domain Bacteria; phylum Actinomycetota; class Acidimicrobiia; order Acidimicrobiales; family SZUA-35; genus JABDIY01. Next base: position 11,408 of record JBLYYW010000273.1, read on the forward strand.
CGGACCACCCCACATGACCACGGCTCGAATGTCGTGACGGGTGGTCAGCTCGTTGGCAACATCGAGCAGTTCGAGGCTCAATTGGCCCGAGATCGCATTGACCTTTGGCCGGTTGATTCGGATAACCGCTACGCCGTCGCGCTCGGTGGCTTCGAGGTTCACAAACTCTCCCATGGGCGCTTTCCTATCATGTTGTCGGGCGTGGGGTGAAAACCTTCGACACCGTTCAACTGCGCGCAACAGATCAGCTGATCTTCAGCAACTGCTTCACCCTGGGCATGTCCGGGTGAGCCATGAGCTCCTCACGGTTGAAGATCAGCGAGAGCTTGGTTCGTCGCCGCAGGAAGTCATCGATCGTGGCAATCATTTCCCGCTCCGCCATCAGCGAGATCTCAGCCCACAAGACGTCTGTGTCGCCGAGCGCTGCCTGGGCGGATGCGGGATCAGCCTCGATGGCACGAACGATCTCAAAACCCGCTCGTCCGTGTCGCCTCCAGAGGACCTCGGCCATCGATGTGGCGCGCTCGACCGATGGCTTCCGGTCGAGTCCCACTTTGGCGGCTTCGGCGTAGAACGCGTCTCGAACCGACTGGGGGGGTTCGCCAAACCAATCTTCGCTGGCCGAACCCGGCGTGACGCCCAGCTGCTCGAGGGCCTCGGCGACCTCGGCTCCAACGTTGAGGCAGTCGGTCAGCTTTCCGCCGAAGATCGTGACCACCTTGGCCTTCTTGTCGCCTTCGATCTCGTGCTTGCGACTGAGCTTGGTCCAGTCGGTGTCCTTTTGGTCACTTCCGCTCGTTTTCACCACCAGGGGCCGCACACCGGAACGTTCCCCGATGATGTCGGCCTTGGTCAGAGGCGTAGCCAGGTCCAGCCGGGCGTTGATCTGGGCAAGCAGGAAGTCACGGTCTTCATCGGTCACACCCTCGTCGGCGATTTCGGTTCGGGTATCGGTGGTTCCGATCACCGAGCGGTGGGCCATGGGAATCACATAGAACAGGCGCTTGGTGTCGTCGAAGAAGGCCAGGACCCGCTCGGAGTCGGTGACACGCGGCACGACGAGGTGGATCCCCTTGCTGTAGACGATGCGGTGGTCGGTCTTCAGGTCCCACTTTTCGTTCAGGCCATCGACAAACGGGCCGGCGGCATTCACGATCGACGCTGCTTTCAAATCAACGTTCTGGTTGGTGAGCTCGTCGAGCACGGTCACCTCCCAGCCGCTGGGAGTCAGATTCGAGCCGGCCAACGACACGTAGTTGGCAGCAACCGCTCCCCCGTCGAGTGCCGAACGGATGAACCCCCAAACGAACCTGGCATCGTTGTCCTTGAGGTAGGCATCCATGTATTCGATGCCTCCCCTCGAACTGGTGGTCTTGACAACGGGCTCAACGGACTCGATCGCCGACGCTCGGTAGTAGCTGGGGCGGTCGGTGAAGAAGCGCCCGATCCCCCAGTACGCGAAGCTGCCGAGCGCAGCAAGCCATGGCGGAAACGGACTCGACTTGTCCAGCGTCGCCAGGAACCCGACCTCGGATATCTGGGTTGGGTACTGCCTCATCAGATGATTCCTGGACGTGCACAACTTCCACACCAGCGGCAGCTCGTAGTTCTCGAGATACTTGAACCCACCCCACACCAGGTTGGATGATTCCTGGCTTGTGAAGCCGGCAAAATCGCCCCGATCGATGACGGCAACCCGCAGGCCACGGTCGGTCAGCGCCGCGGCCGATACAGCCCCGTTGATACCACCGCCCACAATGAGGACATCGAAGCTCCCGCCTTCGAGCTTTTCCAGGTTCTCCGACCGAACGGACATGAAAGCAACGCTACCGCTTCGACTGGTGCCAGACTGAGCCGTGTGACCGACAGCCAGACCGAATCCGATCTGCCACCGTTCCCCGCCGAAGGCGACATCGGCGAAATTCTTCTCACCGAGGACCAGATCATGGCTCGCGTGAAGGAGCTGGGGCTCGAGCTTGCCCACAAACACGCTGGTCACACTCCCCTCTTCGTCGCGGTGATGAAGGGCAGCGTCATCTTCGCCGCCGATCTCTTGAAGGCATATCCCGGCCCGGTTCAGTTCGATGTGATGATCGTCTCCAGCTACGGCGACGCACTCGAAACAAGCGGTGTCGTGAAGATCGTCAAGGACCTGGATACTCCGGCGGCAGGGCGCCACGTCGTCCTGGTCGAAGACATCGTCGACACCGGACTGACCATGAAGTATCTGCTCAACCACTTCAAACAGCAGGGCGCTGCGTCAGTCTCGGTCTGTTCGCTCACGGTCCGCGAAGGTCGTGCCGCCGAGCCGGCCGTGGACCACATCGGGTTCGAGATCCCGCACGACTTCGTGATCGGCTACGGGCTCGATGCTGCTCAGCTGTACCGGAATCTTCCCTACATCGGGGTGTTCACCGGCACGGTGGATGACCACTGAGATCGCTTCACAGTTTGGTGCCGTACATCTCGCCGAGCGGATCGCTGATCAGCTCGACACGCTCGCCGTCTGGGCCTGCAAAGTACACCGACGAGTCCGATTCGATCTGAAAAGCTAGTCCCGCGCTGTCCAACCTGGCCACCACTGCTTCCCATTGGGGTCGATCGACCGAGATCGCGACATGGTGAATCCCACCCAAGACCTCCGCGTATGGTCCGAGGTCCAGGCCGGGAAAGTCGAAGAATGCCAGATAGTTGCCGTTGCCGATGTCGAAGAAGAAGTGGGTTGAGTCAACGTAATCACGGTTCTCGAACAACTCGGTGAGCGGGAACCCCAACGTGTCCTGGTAGAAGCGAATCGTACGCTCCACATCGGTACACATGAGAGCGATGTGGTGCACACCGTTGCCGGTGGTGCGCTTGGCCTCGGGGTTCAGGTGGGTTTCTCTCAGCCGCTGCCACTCGGCTTTCCTACTCGACTCAGCCGTGGTCATCCGGTGCCTCCTCGTTCCGATCGCGCAGCTGTTGATTCAAAACCGA
>JBLYYW010000274.1:0-10922 GCA_048550155.1 Acidimicrobiales bacterium
CCATCATCAGCCGACGGCGACCACGACACCGTCACCGACTGACCAGACACCGACGCAGACACGTCCCCCGGAACAGAAGGAGCCGACACCGGGGCATCCACAGTGAACGAACCACTCACACCACCAGCCGAGGTCCCACCCGTGTTCGACGCTGCGACCGATGCCGTGTAGGTGCCCGGGGCAACGTTGTCGAATGTGATGCTCGTCGATTCGGTGCTGCCCGACTCCGTGCCAAACGACACGAGATACAGAATAAACGGATCACCACCATCATCAGCCGACGGCGACCACGACACCGTCACCGACTGACCAGACACCGACACTGCGACGTTGGTTGGAACGCTGGGAGTAGTGACCAGCGGCCCAAGAGTGGCCGAACCTGACGCTCCGGGTCCCGTTCCATCGGCGTTCACGGCGACGACAGTGACCGTGTAGTCACCGGCGCTGAGCCCTCCAAATGATGCGCTGGTGCCCGTCACGGTGGTGCTGTCGTCGGCGGCACCGGACAGGGTGACCACATAGTTGTCGATCTCCTCTCCCCCGTCGTCGGTGGGCGGGCTCCACGATGCCGACACCGAGTCGACCCCAGCTGTGACGCTGAGTCCTTCCACCACTCCCGGGGCGGCGGCCGCGACCGGAGAGGCTCCGAAGATCACCAGCGCTGCGGCCATGAGAGGGATGAGAAGTCGTTGGACTGGGTTCATTTTGAACACGGTGGGTGTCTCCGGTTAGCTGTAGCAATCGCGGTCTCTGCCGCTGTGAAAAGAGTCGTGAACGGGGGCCGGACGGCCTTCAATCGTGGTGGCACCGACCGCGCCGAGCCATCGATTTCGCATCAGAAGTCGCCAGTTTCTCATCTTGACCTCCACCACGGCATCGCCCCGCAGCCGTTTGGCAATGGTACGTGATGGCGGCTAATGGAGCCACTGACGGGGTTGCGCGAGGGGTGATTTCACCCACGGATTCCCACTGCCAGCGCGGAATACAACACGATTCCGAACCTCTGCAGGCAACTGGTCCCGACCGTCGGTGCCCGGACCACAACTCGCGGTGCCCAACCCGGCGTGGGCGGCATCAACCCGTAGGACGGTCGAAGGCCGCCACCGAATCTCATGGTGATGGGCTGCGCACGAAATGTCTTCGTGACGGGCATGCAGCAGCGAGACGTCACACCGCGGGCTACCCAGGACCAGCAGTCCGTCGTGTGCATCCGACGTCCCGTGTCCTTCGCGGTGAACCCGAGCCCACCGCACGTCGGTGTGATTGCCCGATTCCTGGGGTCGGGCGTAGGCGAAGTAGTTGTCGGTTGCTGTGGTCGAGTACAGACCCAGCAGTTCGCCGCCCACACGGTCCGGATAGGTCTCGTGCGGGCCCGGGCCAAACCAGGTGAGCTGGTCCAGACCCTGCTCGAACTCCAGCTCGAGGCCGAGGCGCTGATAGGGAGGCACCACGCCGATCGGGGTGGTGTGAAAGTCGACGGCCAGGTCACCATTCGCAGCCACGTTCCATGTGATCTTCACGACAAGCCGGTTGGCAAAAACCAACTCGACCACCAGGCCGGTGTGGGAGATCTCCAGAACTCGTCGGATCGCTGGTTCGGCGTTGACCAATCCGAGCTCCGCCAGACGGGCCAACATCTGCTCATCGCCGAAAAAGCTTCGATCGTTGTCGGTCCCGGCCCGCTCGATACCGATGCGACTCCACGTCAATGGAAGCTCCGCCCCGCCCAGGGTCAGAGCAAGCGGGCGACCGTCGGCGGCGATGACAGCCTTCGTGTCACCTCCGGTCAAGATGGCGCAACCGTCAGCTGTGAACTCGATCGTGCCACGTCCCTCCGGCTCGGCGGGGCGACCCGAGGCGGTAGCTCGACCCGCTGGGACAAAAAGCTCGTCGGTGGCCCGTTCGACGCCATCGGTGTCGAACGCTGTGAGAACGATCCGCAAATCCGTGAGTGCAGGGTCGTGCCCGGTCAGATCAAGAGGGAGTTCGATGTCGGCCGTGTGATGGGGCTCGACCGGAGGAGCCGGCACGGCGCCCGAAGCGATATCGACGTCCGCGTCGCGGACCGTCCAGGTGACCTCCCAGCCGGTGAGTGGGGTGTGATCCATCCGGTTGTGAACAGTGACCACACCAGACCCGAGGCCGTGAGCGGAGAAGTGAACCGGGCGGTACACCCAACGGACGTAGTCGAGGGCGGGATGCGGGGTGCGGTCGGCATCAACAAGACCGTTGAGGTTGAAGTTCGCGTCGTTCGGGGTGTCGCCGAAGTCGCCCCCGTAGGCCCACCACTGCGTCCCGTCTGCTTCGGTGCGACGAATTCCCTGATCGACCCAATCCCAGATGAAACCGCCGTGCAACCTGGGTGTTGAGTAGATCAGGTCCCAGTAGCGGTGGAGACCTCCGTTGCTGTTGCCCATCGCATGGCTGTACTCACACATGACGATCGGCCGCTCGTCGGGGAGCGACGCCAGTTGCTCGAGTTCAGCGAAACTGGGATACATCGGGCCGATCACGTCGACGGCTTCGTCGTGTTCGGCCGGGTGGTACGCAATCGGCCGCGTCGGGTCCAGCGAGCGAATCCTCACTTCCATCAGTCGCTGGTTGGGTCCGAATCCGGACTCATTGCCCAGTGACCAGACCACGACGCTCGGGTGGTTGCGGTCTCGGAGGGCCATTCGCTCGCCGCGGGCAACAAACGACTCGGCGAAGTTGGGGTCGAAGCTGGGATTGTCGGGATGGTCCACGAGCGCGTGGGTCTCCACGTTCGCCTCGTCGTACACATACAAGCCCAGCTCGTCGCAGAGGAAGTAGAAGCGTTCGTCGTTGGGATAGTGGGCGGTACGGACGGCATTGACATTGCTGTCTTTGAGGAGCTGCAGGTCGGCCCGAAGGTCTTCATCGGATTGATGCCTGCCGTTGTCGGGGTCGTGTTCGTGCCGATTGACACCCCGAATCGTGATCGGAGAGCCGTTGACAAGGAGGTCACCGCCCGCAATCTCGACGGTTCGGACGCCGACCTTCAACGAGCGCTGGTCCAACACCGTGTGGCCGTCGTGGAGCTCGATCTTCAGGTCGTGAAGGCAGGGGGTTTCGGCGGTCCACAACTTCGGGTCCACGGCGGTTGCGGTAGCAACCATCGAGTTGCCGACGACCGGGCCGGAAAACGTGGCCAGGTCGGTCGTGCCATCGCGGAGCACCGCAGTCACCTGATGACCGTCCCCGGAGGTTGTCGACACCTCAAGTGCCAGCTCAGCAATGGCCGTCCCAGAAGTCCGATCGATGTTCCGAGTCGAGAAGAAGGCATCGGTGATGGCATGATCCGGACGGTTGTACAGCCAGATCGATCGGTGGAGCCCGGCCATCCACCACATGTCCTGATCCTCCACCCACGTGTTGGCCGACCAGCGTTGCACTCGCAGATTCAGCACGTGATCTTGCCCCGGTTCCAGATGATCGGTGAGATCGAACTCGGCTGGAAGTCGACTGTCGGTGCTGAACCCGATCACGTGGCCATCCACGGAAACTTCGAGCGTCGATTCGGCCGCTCCGACGCGAAGAATCGTGCGTCCGGTGTACCACTCGGCCGGGACTGAAATTACTCGCGAATGGTCAGCACCTTCATCGGGGAGTGGTATCGCTGGATACTCCTCGACGGCGAAAGGCATCTGCACATTGGTGTAGATGGGAATTCCGTGTCCGTGCAGAACCCACGAGGTTGGCAGTCGGAGCGATTCATCAGAAACCAGACCGGACGGCACCGGCGGAGCATCACCTTCCCAGTGTCGGAATGACCACTCACCATCGAGAACCACAGCGGCTTCGGGGACTCCCAGGCCATGCATGGGAAGCCTCCGGTGATGAACGAGTGAAGGATCCCGGTGGTCAAAGCCTGAATTCATTGACTGAATCTAGTGCCGGATCCGAAGACCCTCACGATCCCAGCCCGACCGGCTGACTGGGCCTCGACCAGTTCTTCTACAGTGTCTGCCATGCAACAAGGAGCGATGATCATCCCCGGCGATGGCCATGTGCTCGTGACCGGCCCTTTTGCGATGGTGCTCTCGGGAAACGCAGGCGATGCCCAAGCAGCCGACGAAGCCTTCACCGCTCTCTCGGACCGGCGAGCCTGGACGTTCGAAGCAGTCGCCGACGCACTGCAAGACTTGGTCGTGACCCGCGACCTCGAAGGGGTGGCGGCGGTGCTCACCGCCGGCTCCGATCCGGTTGTGTTCATCTTCGACGAGGCGATGGCCATCTACGACGGATCCGCTCACGGCGGCGCCGGCCGGGATGAATGGGTCACCGAGATGGTGATGGGGCAGAACCTCGAGCTGAGATTGGCGGGCCAATCGACCATGCCGCCTCAGCACGGAACGTCGCTCAGGGACGGACTCGTCCCCGGGGCCGGGCTCGGCCTCGAGTTGGCCCTGGTGCCCCCACCGACCCAATCGGTGCCGCCTCCGATCTACAACGCTCCCCCACCACCTGCGTATGGCGCAGGGTGGGGGGCGGGCCCACTGGCCCAGTACAACCATCAGCCGCCACCACCGACGCCGCGCACCCCTCCCCCACCTCATCAGAGCGCCGGCCGCACCGCACCGGGCCGGGTCTCTCACAACCCACCCCCACCGCCGCCCGAGTAGTCCGATCGTCGGAATCTGACGAGACCGGGGCTGGGTCGGATGATCGACTATCCCAGGATCCAGGCCTCCTGCAGGTCAGTCCCCTCGATGCCCTGAAATCGGCGACGCGCCTCGACGGTGGCGGTGCGCAACGCCCCTTCAGGATCGAGGCCATGACGGCGGGCGAGCTCGACCATTGCGATCAGTGCGGACGCAAGTCCAGCCTCGTTGAGCTCGGCCCTTTGGATCCGCGCACGCAGATCCGCGTCGCTCAGGTCGATCGGCTTGACCGCCGATCCCTTTCTGAGCACCTTCTCGGTAAACGTGAGCGCCGGTAGCGCCGCCGGAATTCCGTCCATGACCGAGTCCCGCTTCTTCTCCACTACCTTGGCCTGTTCCCACGTCGAAAGGACTGCCTCGGCATCGGCGGCAACCGCATCGCCGAAGACGTGCGGGTGCCGAGAAACAAGCTTGTCGTGAATCCCCCTGGCGACATCGGCAATTGTGAACTGGCCCGCCTCGGTTGCCAGTTCGGAGTGGAAAAGGATCTGAAACCAGAGATCACCGAGCTCCTCTTCGAGGTGGAGATATCCCTCTCCGGTTTCGGGGTTGATGCCATCCAACGCTTCGAGCACTTCGTAGGTTTCCTCGAGCAGGTGTCGCCGCAGCGACGCGTGGGTCTGTTTCTGATCCCATGGACACTCCTGACGTAGCCGATGCACCAACTCGACGCTCCGCATCAGTTCGCCGGCAACAGGTTGGGTTATCTCCGGGATGTACACCGACGTGAGGTGATCGGCTTCCATGGTTCGGTCGAGATCTGACCAAGCCACTTCAACGATGATCTGCTCCGGGGTTCCGAGATGGTGGAGCAGGACGGCTCTCTGGTCGTCATCGGCGTCGATCGTCAACTTGAGGTCACTGAGTACTCGATTGTTGTGGGTATGGGCGACCAGCACCGGCCCGGTCTCCCCGGCGGAGTCGGTGCTGAACGTGTGTCCGTCGACAAGCCTGACCCGACTCTCGACCGGATCGATTCCCAATGCGGCCCACGCCAGGTCGAGGAACGAGACAGCTGCCAGGACACGAGTCTCGATTCCTGACTCACGCAGATGACGTACGGTCCGTTCGAGCACCAGTGGCGACCCGGGCACGGCGTAGAGCACCTCGCCGTGGATCTCCTCGGCAGCGAGGAGACGGTCGGCGATCTCGGCGTACACGTCACGGAAGGTGTCGGCGTGCTCGTAGATATCATCGAAACTCGTCGCATCGCCGACCACATGAGCGGTCGGGTGTTGGGTGGTTCGCAGGTAGCGAACGTCATGGCCGGCGATCGCGTCGAGAGTTTCGGCGGTGATGAGCCCTGGGTCGCCCGGCCCAAGCCCGACGATTGTGATCATGACGCAGCGAGTCTCACGGCGTGACCCGTGTCGCGACGTCATCCCACTGTCCGATACCCGGATCGACCAGGATTTCGGTGCTCGACTGCAGGTCGCTGTAGGACTCGAAGGCCAGCTGCTGGGCCAGAGAAGGGTCGGCCGGAACAGTGTCGCTGCCGTAGACCACGATCACGTGCCACCCGAAGTCGGTTTGAACCGGTCCGATCACTTCACCCTCCGAGGCGTCGAGGACTGCGTCCCGGAACTCCGGGACGAAGCCATTGGGGTCTGAGCAGCCCAGGTCGCCTCCGTCTGGTCCTGATGGACCGGTCGACAGTTCGATCGCAAGCTCGGCGAAGTCTTCGCCGTCCGCAAGCCGCTGCACCGCGTCATCGGCCTCGGACTCGGACTCGAGCAAGATATGGCGGGTGCACGGAACGACCGATTCGCCGCTTTGTTCAAACACCGATGTATACGTGACCTGCTTCACCCGCTGTTCTGCCACAACCTCGAGGTACTCGCTGACACCAGCCTCGATGGTGGCCCGATCTGCCTCTGGATCTTCGTTGGCCGAGATGATCCCATCGATCTGGACGTACAGCGTGGCGAGTTCGGTGTCGATTGCATCGGCAGGCACCGTTGCGTTCTCCTCGGCGATTCCCTTGTCGAGGATCCGTATCTGGATGATCGAGGAGAGAATGTCGAGATCGAAAGTGGGTGGCAGTCCTTGCGCGAAGAGCAGATCGACCGCTTCGGGGTTGTCGGCGAGCTGATCCACGACATCGGCAACCTCAGCGACATCGATTTCTGTGCTGGTGCCGTCGGCGAAGTCCAGGATGGCGGCAGTTTGGATGCCTGCATAGTCGGGAGCGGTGTAGGGACCAGTGGGAGCGTCGGTCGAAGGAGGGGTATCGGTCGTGACCGTGGTCGGCGCCGCTGTGGTGGTGGCAGCAACATCGGCATCACGCGAGACGCCGCAACTGGATGCAACAGCGGCGATGGCCACGACGATGGAAACGAGGGCGAATGGCTTTGAGCGCACCGATGTAGCGTAATGCGCTGAGTTGGGAACAGTAGGCTCATGCGATGCGGGTTGTGGGAGTGCAGCATCGGATCGAATGGCATGATCCAGACGCCACGATGACACGCGTCACACCCCAGATCCGGTCTGCTGTTGCTTCCGGCGGCGACCTCATTTGCCTCACCGAGATGTTCAGCACTGGCTTCTCCATGGACACCGACGCTGTTGTGGAGCCGGTCGATGGACCCTCTTCGCAGTTCCTGGCCCAGTCTGCAGCCGCTTCCTCGACCGCTGCCGGACGACCGATTCATCTGGCCGCCTCGGTACCGATCTTCGATCCCGCGGTCCATCCCGAACTTCCGGTCAACCGGCTGCTGGTCTACGGACCGGACGGCCTGGTCGCCCGCTACGACAAGCTGCATCCGTTCTCGCTCTCGGGCGAAGACACGTGCTACGCAGCGGGTTCGAACCCGCTCACGGTGAAGATCGCCGGGGTCAGAGTGAGTTTTCTGGTGTGCTTCGACCTTCGCTTCGCATATGGGTTCTGTGATCTCGCATTGGACACCGACCTTTATGTTGTCGTGGCGAACTGGCCGGCCAGCCGCAGGACGCACTGGCAGACGCTCCTACACGCGAGAGCGATCGAGAACTTGGCCTACGTTGTCGGCGTCAATCGGGTCGGCGAGGACGGCAACGGCTTCGACCATGCGGGAGACACCATGTTGGTTTCACCCATGGGTGAAACGTTGGCCAGCGCGACCCAAATCGAAACACTGGTGATCGGCGACGTCGATCCGGCACAGGTTCAAACCGCCCGGAAACGGTTCGGGTTCCTCAACGACCGTCGACAGTAGGAAGCGTCCCACGCCCTCGCCCAAGGTGCGATCCAGGTTTCAGTCTGCTTGTTTGGAGAGTTCGGCGGTCGCGAACTTGATCCACTCGGGCGAGATGTGCGGCACATCGAGGAGCTCGGCTGCTCGTTGGCGGTCCTGGTGGTAAATCCGGGCTACCTCACCGACCGACATCGATGGTTGCGTCACCGGGATCACCGAAATCTGATCGCCGGCGGTCACGACACCCTCGGTGATGATGCGCAAGTACGCCCCCCACCGCAGCGACCTGCGGAACTCTTCCACGATGTCTTGGTCTTCGTGCCGCAAGCCCAGCTTGAAGCACGGAGTGCGGGGCCCAGCGACTTCCAACACCGCCGTGCCAAGGTTCCAGCGGTCCCCAACCTGTGCGGCCGACACATCCAGACCCTCGACGGTGAGGTTCTCTCCCATTGCGCCGGGAAGCACGATCCGCCGATGTTCAGATCGCCACCATGCGGCATCCTCCACTGAGAACGCGTAGACGGCCTTGTGGAGACCTCCGTGATTGTCGAGATTGGCGATCTCATCACCATCGACCTGATCATCCCTGAGAGCCACCGACCCCGCAACAGGACTCTTCCAGATCCCGGTCCGGGTTGGTCGACCGTTGTGCATCACCTCACGGACAGCTCCCACGTTGATCGAGACCACGGTTCCACTCACGGCACGATTCTAGGTGATGAGCTACTCGCGTTCAGAACGGGCGGCGTTGGCCCTGCGCCGGTGCCGGGCCGCCGCACCCAGTTCGCCGAGGTTGCTGATGAACAGCACAGCCGCCGCGCTGGCGAGCAGCGCACCGATCGCGAACCGTCCGACGGTGAACACCCCGCCGATGGCAAACGCGAAGAACCCCACCAGGAGTGCAAACACGACGCTGAGTCGAGCAAAAGCCTGGAAGCGGCGACGCACCAGCTGCTCGGCCAGGACCACGGCTATGGCAGTGACCAGGGTGAAGCCGGCAACTGTAAGCGACTCGAAAACCAGCACTGCAGAGATTGACAAAAGAATCAACGGAACGCTGACCACACTCCAGAACGTGAGGATGTAGCCGGTTTCGGCCGGCGGTGGCAGCGGTACGGCTGGATTGTTGAGATGAGCTCGGTAGTCGACGCCCACGGTGTCACCGGCCGTGATCCGGCCACGGAGATCACTGAGCTCGCTCCGTTGTCGTAGCAATTCGGTGAGTTGTTCGGCCTCTTCGGCCATGTCCTCATCAGGTTCGGTCTGGGAGGCAAAGGGCAGTTTGCGAGAGGAGCGGGCGACCTGGATGTCGAGGTCTTGGAGGACCTCTCCGAGCCGGTCGTCGGTGACCTGGCGTCGCATCGCCGACGGCGGTGGGGTTCCGTGTAGCCCTGCGAATCCGACCGGGTCGGCCCATGACACTCGAACCTCGGCGTCCCGAGTGAATTTGGGGCCGCCCGGCCCTCGTTCTCCTTCGCCCGGATCGTGAGTGTCCAGTCCCCACAAGCCCCGAAATCGACCGATCCAGTTGAGCGAATCGTCGAGCTCCCGGATGTCCCAGACGCGAGCCTCTTCGCCATCGGCGGTGGCGGTATCGACAAACGGTGCACCGAATGCCGGGCCGAGGCCGCGTTCGGCGGCCTGATCCTTGATCCGTAGCGCACCTTGGGTCCAGCGCTGCAACCGCAGCAACCACCGCAGTCCCGGAACATCGAGGCGAGTGATGTAGTCCCCGGGCCGAAAGTACAGTGCGTGTGATCCGGCCCCGGCATGAAGAACGGGCCGACCATCGGAAACGATCAGCTCGGGATCGTTCCAGTGCCGCCGCAAGTTTGCACCCGAGATGTCGTGACTCGAGGCCACAACCCACTGAGGCGAACCGTCCTGGGGGTCGCAAAAGATCCACGCCTGTTCCCAGTCGCCCTCATGATCGTTGAGCCCGCGATAGCTGCTTCGCCAGTCGTTGAAAAGGTAGAAGTAGGCGTAGTGGAGCACCAGCCATTCGCCCGCCGTCACCGCCCGGGCGTAGGTGACGGGGATGTTCTTGTGCAATCCGAGTCGGTCGGCCTTGAGGACAGCTGCGGTGACGGTTCGGTTTGGCACGGTGGGTCGAATGATGTGGATGAGTCGATAGATGGCATCGAACACCCGCCCGAAGAGGCCCACCCTCCCGAGGCGAGGTGACAACAGCTTCCGTGCGATCCGCTTGGCTTCCTCACCGACAACCGCTCGCCGTTCCTCCTCGCTGACGAACCGCAGGTAGTGGTCGCCGAGCCCGTCACCCAGCTGTTCCAACGACAACTCTCCCTCGTCCAGCACGACGCGGTCGTCATGCATGAGCGCCGACGACTTCACGAACCCGTCGACCTCGGTGGGAAAGAACAGCTCGCGGGCGTCGAATCGTACGATTGGACAGTGACGCCTCAGGAGTTCAGCGTGACCACGAGGCCCGCCCTCGGTGCTGTCCATCGGATTCACCATAGATCCTCGTCGGTGATCACCATGTGCACCCCGTCGGCCGCAGTCAGACCTCGTTCAACGCTTTGGAGATATCGACGACGGCCTGTTTGCCGTCGCCGAACAACATCAGCGAGTTGTCGGCAGCGAACAGGGGGTTGGGGATCCCCGCAAAACCCGGTGAGAGGGAACGCTTGATGATCACGACCGTCCGGGATTTGTCGACGTCGAGAATTGGCATGCCTGCGATCGGTGAGTTTGGATCCTCACGAGCGACCGGGTTCACGACGTCGTTGGCACCAATGACGATGGTCATGTCGGTCTGGGCGAACGTGGGGTTGATCACATCCATCTCGATGAGCTTCTCGTAATCGATCTCGGCCTCGGCGAGCAGCACGTTCATGTGTCCTGGCATGCGGCCGGCCACCGGATGGATCCCGAAGACCACCTCGGTTCCGTTGTCCTCGAGTGCCTTGGTGAGGTCACGGACCGCATGCTGAGCCTGGGCGACAGCGAGACCATATCCGGGGACGATCGCGACCCGTTCGGCGGTGTCGAGCAAAAGTGCGACCTCCTCGGCGGAGGTCGAGGTCACTTTCCCGGCGTACAC
>JBLYYW010000275.1:0-10428 GCA_048550155.1 Acidimicrobiales bacterium
CGAGGGTGGGCGCTGTGACGCTCAACAGTTTGGAGAACGCTTCGTCGAAGAATTCGATCTCCCGATCACGGGTTCAGAGCTCATACACCGTTTCCGATCGTGGCCGAGGGGTTTGTTCGACGGCGCTCAGGAGCTTCTCACCGAGCTGTCGCTGAACCAGACCATCGTGGTTGCTGCGCTGAGCAACTCGAACCCGGTGCACTGGCATGAACAACAGGACGCCGATGTCATCCGATCGTTGTTCGAGCGGCCGTTCCTGAGCTATGAATTGGAGCTGGTCAAGCCTGATCGGGACATCTTCGAAACCGTTGCTCGATCTCTCGACGTGCATCCTGGTGACATCCTCTACTTCGATGACAACCAGATCAACGTGGACGGTGCCCGAGACGCAGGCTGGCGAGCGGAGGTCGCCAGCAGTCCGTCGGCATGTAGGGCCCATCTGGCCCCGCTTGGCCTCGTGAGGTCAGCCGAGCTGCCCTAGCCTGATCCCATGACGGCTTCCACGTTGCATCACTCCGACACCGACCTCGAAATCCACCGTGTGGTCGTCGGACCGGTCGACAACAACGTGTTCGTTCTTCGCTGCCGCCATACGGGCGATGCCGTCCTGCTCGATGCTGCCAACGAGCATGAGCGACTCCTCGATTTGTGCACCACGCTGAACGTGCGAACGGTTTTGGAAACCCACGGGCACTGGGATCACATCGGAGCGGTCACAGAGGTGCGAGACGCCGGCTACGAGGTCGGTGTTACCGCTGCGGACGCACACATGCTCCCCAGCTATGACTACGTGCTCGAAGACGACTCCGTCATCGAGGTGGGCCGCCTTCGCCTGCGCACCATCATCACCCCAGGCCACACCCCCGGTTCGATCTGCTTCAAAGTGGAGCAGAAACCACTGTTGTTCAGCGGCGACACGCTCTTTCCTGGCGGCCCGGGTGCCACCAAGTTCGAGGGGGGCAACTTCGGGCACATCATCGAGAGCATCGACCGCAAACTGTTCACCCTCGCGCCGGACACGATCGTGATGCCGGGCCACGGAACCGACACCAGCATCGGAGCTGAGCGACCCAGCCTCCAAGACTGGATCGACCGAGGTTGGTAGCCGGATCTCCCGAAGGACCACAACCGGGCCGTCGTCGAATCCGCCCTGTTGGGCCGGTCGGCACCGGCCCCCTTGAACCGCTTCAAAACCACCCCACAGCGTCGGATTCTCAGCGGCAGCAGGGAACCACACGCGATGCTCTCGGCGTTCCCGCTTTCCGGCGGATCTATGTCGCCTCGTTCGTCTCCAACGCCGGGCGGTGGATGCAGACAATCGCGGTCGGTGTGCTCGGCTGGGAGCTCACCGGATCCAATTCGTTTCTCGGCCAACTGATCTTCGCCCAGTTGATCCCGCTGGCCTTCTTGAGCCTGATCGGTGGAAGCCTCGCCGATACGATGAATAGTCGCATCCTGCTGACGATCACTCAGGTCTGGCAGATGGCATTCACCCTTCTGCTCGCCTTCCTGTTGATCGACGGAGAGATCGCCGAAACCACCCTGCTCGCACTGGTGTTCATCACCGGCCTGGGTCAGGGCATCTACGCTCCAGTCTTCACTTCGGTGCTCCCTACCCTGGTTGGTCGGGAAAATCTGACCGCGGCTGTCTCGCTGAACTCGGTACAAGTGAACGGTGCGAGGATCATCGGACCGGCCATCGGCGGATTCCTGGTCGCCCGATTCGGCTTCGCAGAAGTGTTTCTCCTCAACGGCATCACCTACTTGGCGGTTATCGGGGCGGTCGTGATGACGAGGTTTCCCGACCCCGCCACCCATCCTCGCCCACTGAAGGACCGTCTGTTGGGAGGTTTTGTCGTAGCCTCTCGAGCCCCTCAGGTCGGTCGACCGCTCATCATCATGACCGCCTTCTCACTCTTCTGTTTGCCCTTCATCGGCCAACTCCCCGCCATTGCAGAGGACCAGCTCGGCATTGATGCCGAATCGACGACCTATGGATCTTTCTACGCCGTCTTCGGGGTGGGTGCACTCTTTGGAGCGCTGATGGTCGGTACCGTTCTCCTCAACCAGGACAAGGTCAGGATCACTCGGCTCAGTTTGGCGTTGTTCGCAGTTTCGCTGGCCGGACTGGCATCGGTCTCGTCAGCTCCCTCAGGATTCGTGATGATATTCCTCGTGGCGGTGTTCTACTTCGCACTGCCGACCACGCTCAACACGCTGTGGCAACAGCACGTGAACGACTCGGTCCGTGGTCGGGTCGCCGCGTTATGGGTGCTGAGCTTCGGCGGCACGGTCCCCATCGCCAATCTGGTCGCAGGACGGGTGGTCGAGTTGACCAGTCTTCGCACCGTGATGTTCTTCGGTGCGATCGCCGCAGCCGGAATGGCGCTTGTTGTGCGCCTTCCCAGCGGACCGGTGGTTGGCGAGGACCTCCTCCAGATGAACTCATGAGTCGAGCGATCTCGATGAGCCCGCCAATTGTTCCTACGGTGTTAGGAGAAATTGAACGGTTCGATAGGATTGATGCCATGAGCACTCCCCTGTTCGAGATCATCGATCTTCACGCCAGAGTCGCAAGCGACGTCGAAGAGGAAGCCACGCCGATTCTCAAAGGGCTGAACCTTACGATCATGAAGGGCGAAGTCCACGTGATCATGGGGCCCAACGGCAGCGGAAAAAGTACCCTGGCCAACGTGCTGCTCGGCTCACCCGACTACGAAGTGACACAGGGATCGGTCAGATTCAACGGAGATGACATCACCGATTGGGGTCCCGATGTGAGAGGTAAGGCGGGCATCTTCCTGGCCTTTCAACACCCGATCGAGGTTGCGGGTGTCAGCGTTCTCAACTTCCTTCGCCAAGCCCTCAGTGCCCGCAAGGGCATCGACATGAGCGTCCTCGAGCTTCGCCTGTCGCTGATGGAGTGGATGGACACGCTCGGGATGGACCGGAGTTTCATGGAACGCTACCTCAATGAAGGATTTTCCGGCGGTGAGCGCAAGCGGAACGAGATCCTTCAAATGGCGGTGCTCGAACCCGAAATGGCAATTCTCGACGAGACCGATTCAGGCCTTGACATCGATGCTCTGCGGGTGGTTGGTGAAGGGGTGCAAACGATTCGGGCCGAAAACGAAGGCCTTGGTGCACTTGCCATCACCCACCATGAACGACTCCTTGCCTTCCTCCAGCCAGATGCCGTCCACGTTCTCATCGACGGCACGATCGTCCGCAGCGGTGGTCTCGAAATCGCACAAAACATCGACTCCGACGGTTACGAGAGTTTCCGATGACCAGCCCCGACTTCTCGAGCCTCAAGAAGGACTTTCCAATCCTGCAGACCGAGCGGCACGGCAAGCCGCTCACCTTTCTCGACTCGGCGGCATCCAGCCAACGGCCGACGCAGGTCATCGACGCTATGGACTACACCTACACCCACGCCTATGCCAACGTGCACCGCGGCGTGTACGGGCTGGCCGAGGCCGCTACCAACGCCTATGAAACCGCTCGCCTCAAGGTTGCACGTTTCATCGGCGCCCCCGACAGCAGCGAGATCATCTTCACCAAGAACGCAACCGAAGCTCTCAACCTCGTGGCCTTCAGTTGGGGCAAGGCCAACCTCGGACCCAGCGACGCGATCGTGCTCACCACGATGGAGCACCACGCCAACATCGTTCCGTGGCAAATGTTGCAGGCCGAGAAGGGGTTCGAAATCCGCTGGATACCGCTCGGCGACGACGGCAAACTCGACCTTTCCCGGCTGGACGCACTCCTCGACGGCGCCAAGCTGCTCAGCGTGGCCTCGATGTCCAACGTTCTGGGGACGATCAATCCGCTTGACAACCTCATCGCCGCCGCCAGGAAGGCCGGTGCCACGGTCTGCATCGACGCCTGCCAGTCGGTGCCGCACATGCCCACCAACGTCGCCGAACTCGGAGCTGACTTCCTCGCCTTCAGTGGACACAAGATGCTGGGGCCATCAGGCATTGGTGTGTTGTGGGCGCGGATGGAACTCCTCGACGCCATGCCTCCATTCCTCGGCGGTGGCGGAATGATCAGCAACGTCACGACCGAGGGTTTCATCCCCGACGCTGTGCCCTCGAAGTTCGAAGCCGGTACTCCCCCGATCGTCGAAGCGATCGGTTTGGGAGCCGCAATCGATTACCTCGAATCTGTCGGTATGGACAACATCCGCCAGCACGAGATCGAACTGACTGCCTACGCGATGCGAACACTCACCGAACGTTTGGGCGATGTGCTCACCATTCACGGTCCCTCCGAACCCGCCGAACGTGGAGGGGTGCTGTCCATCGAGCTCGAGGGAGTTCATGCTCACGACGTCAGCCAGATTCTCGATAGCCACGGAGTCGCTGTTCGTCCTGGCCACCACTGCGCCAAACCGCTGATGAAAGAACTCGGTGTCAACGCGACGGCTCGCGCAAGTTTCTACCTGTACAACGACACCTCGGACGTGGATACGCTCGCCGATGCGCTCTGTGAGGCGCACTCCTTCTTTGCAATCTAGGAACCGTCCATGTCAGACCTCGAAGACCTTTACAGGGAGATCATCCTCGACCACTATCGGTCGCCCCGAAACTCGGGCACCCTCGACCCGCCAGCCCACAAGGCCGAGGGGTTCAACCCACTGTGCGGCGACGAGATCGTCGTGTACTTGCTCATGGGTGACGACGGAACGATAGCGGACATCAAAATCGGCGGACAGGGTTGTTCGATTTCCCAGAGCAGCGCGTCAATGATGTCAGCTGCGGTCAAAGGTAGGTCACCCGCCGAAGCCCGCGAACTCATGAGCAGTTTCAAAGGTCTGATGAGCATCGCCGACGCCGGTTCGGACCTGGCCGAGCCGACACCATCGGAAATCCGTGAACTCGGCGATTTGGCAGCCCTCCGTGGCGTCGTGAAGTTTCCCACCCGTATCAAGTGCGCCACACTCGGATGGAACACGCTCGAACAGGCTCTGAACGACGTCGAGAGCTGACTGCGGGACTGCCGAGTGTCCCGCAGCCCAAAACGGCAAATGGCCGGTCCTTTCGGACCGGCCATTCATGAAACCTGGGAGATCAGCGACGGCGACGACGGCGGGTTGCGTCGGTCCGACGCGCCGTGGCCACAACCTCGCTCAGACGGTCGCGCAATGGTGCCTCAGCGGTGGCAGCGCCGAAGTCGAGTTCATTGGCCAGCGCCTCGAGCACGGCACTGACGCTCACACCTTCCTGAGCGGCGAACGTGTGCCACTGCTCGTGGGCGTCATCGCTCAGGTACGCATGCAAAGCCTTGCGCTGGGTGGTCGTTGTTGTCATTGGCGGCATCCAATCATCAGTTCGGATTCGTGATCCATCGTTGTGAACGGCACGGAATCTATCGGCATCTACTGGGTCCAACTTGAGGACCCTTGAGCACAAACCCCAAAGAAGGTCTACGCATGCGGCTACTTCCGTAGCCAGCGTCCAATATAGACCAGCTTGTCCAACCAGTGGGGCCTGCATCTGGTGGGCGGATCTACACAACGCTGATGTCGTTTCTCGTCACACATTTTCAATCCCGCCTCGACGAGACGGTTCAAAACGTGGCTGGTCGGCCCAGACTGACCTGCGTGAACCCCCACCTGCTGACCGCTGCTGAGCGACATACGTTGGCTGAGGCACTGCCCAGCTGGACCGTTGACGGCGAGACCTTGCGGCGGAGATTCCAGTTCGCCTCATTCACTGAAGCGATGGCCTTTGTTTCTGCGATGGTGGAACCGTCGGAGACGCTGAATCATCACCCGACCTGGACCAACACCTACAATCGGGTCGATATTGAGTTGACAACTCACGATGCCGGCGGGCTCAGCGATCTCGACGTCCAGTGGGCCAAGCTCGCAGAACGAGCAGCTGCGGAGCTAACGCAGCACCCGTAGGTAGTCGGCAGGACGATCGAGAATTCCCAGATGGTGATGCCCGTCGACGATGATCCCGGCGCCGCGAACCAGCGCTCGGGCAAGCTCATCGACACCCGCTGCGTCGACTTCGCTATCGCGGCTACCCGCACACACCGTGACAGGGACCGATATTTCGGGAGCCATCTCCTCGAGAGCCGGCTCCGATGTCATCGAGATTCTGAAGACGAGACCGAACGTGATCGGGTCGACCTCGCGAAGACAACTGTCGGCGAAGGCCGCTGAGGCTTTCCCGTTGCACCAGCGTTTGACAAGGATGGGCACGACCTCACCGACTGGATCATCTTCGTCATCATCTTCGTTCTGGCGGGTGGCGCTCATGATGATGTCGAGCCATTCATTGCGTTGCTCGTCGGTGCGTCCGTACGGAACCCCGATCACCGCGGCCTGTTCGACCAAGTCAGGGTGAGCTCTGGCCAACGCAAGCGCAACGATTCCTCCTAGCGAATGGCCGAGCACATGCACTCCGCCGAGGTCGTGACGGAGGATCAGCTTGCGCACCTGACGTACGTAGTCGTCGATGTGTAGGGGCCGCCTTGGGCGGGGTGTCTCGCCGTGTCCCAGGAGGTCAATCGTGTGAATCGAACTCTCGTCAGCGCCGTCGGCGATGAGTGCGGCACGGAAACCGTCCCACATTGCCGAGGTGAGTCCGGTCCCGTGAAGGAGGACAATCGGGTTCTTGTAGGCACCCATCAGGCAAAAGGGTACCGCCGGGTCACGGCTCCCCCGCCGTTAGCCTCGTAGGTCCGATGTCCCGATTCTCAGTTCGCCGCAACCGACCCGTCCAATGACCTCCACCGCCACGCTGGTGGAACGCCTTCGAAGGGCTACCCACTCCGGAGAGCCCATGCGAGATATCGCAGTGGTTGTGAGCGAGTTCATCGACGACGGCGGGATCGAATTGGTCGACGATCCGTTCCACCCGGCCCGGAAAGACCCGGCCGAGGGGCTCGTCGCCACCCTGGAATCGAACGAGGAGGTCTCGGTCATTCTCATCCGTTCGGCGCCCGGCCTGGTTGCCGTGCCTCAGCGGCATGAGATGCCGATTGCGGTGGGGGTCCTCTCGGGCAGGATCGTCGTTGACGTGTATCTCGAAGACGAGGGCGATCATTCACTCAGCGGCGCTGGCGGGGTCGAGGTTCTGCCCGACGAGGTCTACGTAATCGAATCGGACGTGGTGCACAACATTCGTTTCGTCGGGAACGACGGCCTGGCGCTCCACGTGATCGCGGGAGATCTGAGCAGCACCATCAGAACCCGATGGCTTGACGGCCATCGGCAACGGCTGGCGCCATCGACGATCTACCCCCTGACTGCCTTGCCGATGCCGTTGGCCGAATCGATCGAGAGCCCGTCGGCTGGCCAACAGCCAGCAACTGACGGCAGTGACAGACCGGGCACGATCGAGGGCTAAGCCGCCATCCCGTCTGCGAAGGCGTCGATGGTCCTTGCGATTGCGTCGTCGTCGATATCGAGATGTGTGACCAGCCGATACGACGGACCGCCGCGCACCACGACCCCCCAGTCGGACAGCACCTTATTGAAGGCGTCGACCTCGTCAGATGCAACGTCGATAGTTGCGAACACCATGTTGGTGGCTCGCGAGGTGACGGTCACCCCCGCGATCGAACCGAGACCGTCCTCCAGCTCGACCGCCCGTCGGTGGTCGTCTGCCAGGCGATCGATGTGATGGTCGAGAGCGTGGAGGCCGGCGGCTGCGAGAACACCAGCCTGTCGCATGCCTCCACCCACCATCTTTCGCCAACGTCGAGCTTCAGTGATCAGATCTGCCCGGCCAACCAGCACCGACCCCACCGGTGCACCCAGGCCCTTGCTCAGACAGATCGAAACCGTGTCGTATCCTTCGGCGATGCGGGCTGGCGTCACGCCTTGAGCCACAGCCGCATTGCAGAGGCGAGCTCCATCGAGGTGTAATGAGAGCCCAGCGTTGCGGGCCAGTTCCTGGACCGATGCGACGTAGTCCAGCGGCAGGGCCTGGCCATCGTGGGTGTTCTCCAGCGCCAGAAGCTTGGAGCGGGCGAAGTGGTTCAGACTCGGCTGGGGTTTGATGTACGAGGCCAAGAGCTCGAGATCCATGGTCCCATCCGGGTTCATCTCAACCGGCTGGGGTTGAATGGAACCCAAGACCGCCGCCCCTCCACCCTCCCACTTGTAGGTGTGGGCCAACTGACCCACGAGGTATTCATCACCCCGCTGGCAGTGGGCCATGATCCCGACCAGATTGGACTGGGTTCCCGAAGGCACGAAAACACCCGCCTCCTTCCCCAGCAACACTGCGGCCTGGGATTCCAGGCGATTCACGGTGGGATCTTCACCAAAGACATCATCACCCACTTCTGCAGTTGCCATCGCTTCCCGCATCGACGGTGTGGGACGGGTCATCGTGTCGGACCGCAGATCGATCATGAGCCGAGAGTACCTACAGGCGGGCACAGTTCGTGCCGACATCTGTACGGTGAGCGAAGATTCCGTAGCGGCCGCGCCCGCCGCACAAGGCCCCGTATTCGGGGCTGCCTACAGGATGCCCACCCGTGTCGAGGATCTGGGGATTCCTCCCTCAATGATCGAGGACCTGTTCTGTCGACGGGTACTGAACGCCCGTAGGACCACAATCCGGGCCGCTGCAGCCGAGATCGGATTGAGCCTCAACGTCGCAACCGGTGTCGCAGAGGATCTACGGGGCCGCAACGTGCTGGAGTTCCACGGCCTGGACGGCCGCGATTACATGATCGGTCTCACCGATCAGGGCCGGCAGACCACCGTGGACAGCATGAGGGAGTCCAGCTACTCCGACACTCTGCCGGTGCCGCTGAGCCTCTATGTCCAGACCGTGCACAGTCAGAAGGCCAAGCTGCGAATCAATCGCGACAGCATCAAGGAGGCCTTCAACGACCTCGTGGTCAGCGACAAACTGCTCGATCAATTGGGCCCAGCCTTCCTCAACGACGGCGCCATCTTCATGTACGGGCCTCCCGGCACCGGAAAGACCAGCCTCGCCGAGCGCATGATCCGCATCCACAAGGACGCGATTCTGATTCCCCGAGCCGTGGAGATGGACGGTCAGGTGATCACCGTGTTCGATCCCGCTGTACACGCTCCGGTTCCTGAACAACCAGCGGGCCTGGATCCCAGGTGGGTGCTGTGCGCCCGTCCGATCGTGATCGTCGGCGGCGAACTGACCCTCGACATGGTCGACCTCGAGCTCGACGAGAAGTCCGGCACCTACAAGGCTCCGATCCAGATGCAGGCCAACAACGGCATCCTCGTCGTCGATGACTTCGGTCGCCAGGCGATCCGCCCTTCGGATCTGCTGAACCGGTGGATCATTCCGCTGAGCCGAGGCGTCGACTTCTTGAAGCTGGCCAACGGCACCAAGTTCACGGTTCCCTTCGAGATCAAGCTGGTCGCATCGACAAACCTGAACCCAAATTCCCTGGGAGACGACGCGTTCCTACGTCGGCTGCGGAACAAGGTCTATGTCGGCGCCGTCGAACTCGACGCCTTCAACTGGATCCTGGCGAGGGTCGCCCAAGCAAAGGGTCTCCAGGTGACGGCTGAAGGTGCCGAGCGCTTGCGCCTTCAGGCCGAGAACCAGCTCGGTGAGCTTCGCCCCTACCTTGCGGTCGACTTCTGCGAACTCGCAATCGGCATCTGTGAGTACGAAGGCACCGCTCGTAACCTGGACACAGCGATGATCGACCGCGTTGCGTCGGTCTACTTCGTGAACGAAGAGGTTGCCCAAGAGCGCAAGTCTTCGGCCGAACGAGCTGCGGAGCTGGCCCAGAAAGCGGCTGAACTTGCCGCAAGTTCGTCCAATGCCAACCCGCTGGGTTTCGACCCGTTCGCCATCACGTTGCACCAGAGCTGACGTCGACGGTCAAGACTTCTTGCGTTTCTGAAGATTGGCCCATTCGTCGCGCAGGCCGACGGTCCTGTGAAAGACCGTCGGGTCGTCGAGGTCGGCGGCAAAGTAGCCGAGCCGTTCGAACTGCACGACCTCCCCTGGTTTCACCTCCGACAGCGCAGGTTCGAGCTTCGCCGCGCAAACCTGTCGAGCTGTTGGGTTCAGGGACTCGAGGGGGTCAGACCCGTCCGAACCGGGGTGCGAGTCGCTGAACAGCCGGTCGTAGAGCTTCACCGTGGCATCGAGTGCGTGCGCGGCAGAAACCCAATGCATGGTGCTCTTCACCTTGCGGCCGTCGGGTGCGTTGCCACCCCTGGTTTCTGGGTCATAGGTGCAGTTCACCTGAACTACGTGGCCATCGTCGTCGATGACCGCATCGACCGCCGTAACGAAGTAGGCGTTTCGGAGCCGGACCTCTCGTCCCGGCGTGAGTCGGTAATACTTCGGCGGAGGTTCCAGCCGGAAGTCATCTTGTTCTATCCACAGCACTCCAGAGAACGGCACCCGGCGCGTGCCGGCATCGGGGTCACCGGGATTGTTGACCACGTCC
>JBLYYW010000276.1:0-4935 GCA_048550155.1 Acidimicrobiales bacterium
CCTCACTCGGCGCTGACGCGCCTCGCTCGACGAACCCGGCCCTCCAGGTCGCTCCGGAACAGAAGGATTCCCTCCGGGCGAGTTCGGCGCGCAGCGCTGACACTCGGTTAGTGAGGAGGCGCCCCAGCGCCGACAAACGGCAGCCTCTCGCTCGCCTACACCGTGCTGTGGGTAGACCGATTGCGCCTCATCGGGCAGGGGCTGTGCTTGTCCCTCCGGCGGCCTGTTCGAGGGAACTCTTCGGCCTGACGGCCTCGGGAGTTCCTCAGAGTTGCTCGCAGGGCTCACAACTCTCGCCACGGAGGCTCCGCCTCCGGGCGTAACACGAACCGCTCGATTCGCGGCCACCGTTTCACACAGCAACGCCCTCATACCTCCGGTGGGCTCCAATCGCTCACGGAGATGGGTTGCGCAGCTTGAGCTCATGCCTGGGTTTCCTTGGTGGAGAAGCCGGACCACTGGTCTTCGACCTGCCAGGTGGGGAGCTCGTCGATCACTGGGACCTTCACTTCTTGGACCCGGTTGCGATAGGCCACGGTGGCGTCGCGACCGTTGACGGTGCCTTCTTCGTCAGCCAGAAGCTTCACCCGCACATGTTCGGTGTTGTAGGGCTCACCGGGATCGTAGCCCAACGCGTTCACAGCGAACGCCCTGATACAGCCCGAATGGGTCGAGATGGCCAGCCGAGCGCCTGGGAACTCCGCTGACAACCGATTGATCCCGGCCCAGAATCGGCGCACGCACATCGACGGCGGCTCGAAGTGGAGCAACGGGATGGTGAGCCAGTGCTGGATCGGGTCCCCGCCGCCCTGTTGAGTTCGCCAGAACCGGTCCATCTCCACCACCCACTGGGGACGATCGCGTGCGGCCGAACGTTCATAGCTCTCCAGCAGCGAGTGATACTCCCGGAAGGCTGCGGTGACGTCCTTCAGCCCGTCGGGAGCGACGAACTGAAAGTTCCGGAACTCGTTGGCCACATCGGGCTCCACGATCGTCACCGATTTCTCGTATTGAGCCAGACCATCCACCAACCCGCGGTGGATGTGATGTGCGGTTTCGGTCGCTCGGCTTGTAGCAGCATGCCGAAACACAACCGTCTCACCGTCCTTCACCCGGCGGGCGAGCGTCTGCCCGTAGCTGTGTGCCTGCCACGCCCCCTGCGGGGTGACACCAGAATCGGTGGAGTACCCCTGGGTCTCGCCGTGGCGAATGAGATAGACGTCGTTGCGAAGCGCCCGGGCCGAGCCCGGCGGGGCCGAGATCTCCTTGTTCCGGTTGTCCTCGGTCAACGCTTGTTGAGCTGCGAGTGTGGCCCGCTGCCAAAGCGGTGTTTCCACAGAACCTGTGTCTCCGGAGCGCTGCCGGAACTGTTTGAGATACAGCGGTGTGCCATCGTCGACAACTCTGTCGCCGTTGCCTGTCGAGCCGTGCCGTTCCCGATACTTGGCGAGATACAGCGGGGCGTCGAACCGGTCGCCGGAGCCCGAGCCGTTGGGATTCTGGTTCTCGGTCATGAGTGCACCGTCATGAATCCTTGATCGACCTGGCCCTTGTAGGTGAAGATGGCTCGTCCCATTTCGGCCTCGGTCCACGTGGTTGGCTCGTCGTCGGGATCGAACCAGTAGCCGCCCGTGTACACCTCGTTGCGATTGCCGGCCGGATCGAAGAAATACAACCCGCACCCTCGTGTGGCTCCATGGCGGGTTGGTCCGGCATCGATTTCGACGCCGTGGTATGCGCAGGTGTCGGCTGCAAGTCGCAGGTCGTTCCACTCATCGACCCAATAGGCGAGATGGTGGAACCCGCCGTCGGGGCCGGTGAGGAAGGCGATGTCATGCGGGGTGTGGGTCCGTTCGAGGAAGGTGGCCAGTTGGTAGCCATCGTCGGCCACGATCTGCTCGGTCAGACGGAACTCGAGGACATCCCGGAAGAAGTTGGTGATTCCGTCGACATCCTCACTCAGGAGAAAGATGTGGTCGAGCCGAGGTGGGTGCATTCCGACCAGACCGGCGGGCGCGGGAGGTGGGTTGATGAGCGTGAGCCCATTGCCTACCTGGGCCTGGCCATGTTCGAGGTCGATCACGTGACCACTGGGTGCAGTGAACCTGACCGTTGTGCCGGATGCGATGTTCAGTGCTCCCGGCTCGAACCGTTCGATCGAGATGCCAGCTTCTTCCACCCGTCGAGCGAGGCGATCGAGTTCGTCGAGAAGCATCACCTTGAAGCCGAGGCTGTTCAAGCCGTAGGTCGGCTCCTCAGCCAGGATCAAGGAGTGATGTTGCTGCTCGTCCCAGCCCTTCAGGAAGGTTCGTTCCGATTCGGTGCGCGTGACCACCAGTCCAACCACCTCGGCGTAGTACGCGGTGGCGAGTTGAAGGTCGGGAACCCGAACCTCGGCGTGGGACAGTCGAAGGATGCCTTCCATGGTGCCAGACCTCCTAGGTGTGGACCGTGGCGAACCGCTGGTTCAGCACGCCCTCGTAGTAGAAGACCGCTCGACCCTCTTCCTCCTGGGTCCAAGTGATCGTGGGAAAGTCTGGATCAGGTCGGTAGCCGCCGGTGAACACTTCGTTGCGGGTGCCCATGGGATCGAAGAAGTAGATGGTGTTACCTCGGGTGAGACCGTGGCGGGTTGGTCCGACATCGATGGTCACCCCGTTGTAGGCAAGGATGTCGGCCGCGCGACGTATGTGATCCCAGTCATCGAGCCAGAAAGAGAAATGGTGCAGCGCTCCGTTGGGCCCTTGGACGAATGCGATGTCGTGGGGCTTGGCAGACCGCTCGAGAAAGGCGATGATCTGATGCCCGGCCCCGTTCAAGAGCTGCTCGGTGAGGCGGAACCCGAGCACGTCCTGAAAGAACTGGGCGATCACCGGAACCTCCTCGGCGTGCACCAGCAGATGGTCGATCCTGGGAGGCCCGATCCCGCGTATGCCCTGGGCAATCGGCGGAGGATTCAGCAACGGGAGTCGACCGCCGACCTTGTGAACGTCAGCGACCAACTCCATCTCTTGACCGCTCGGGAGCTCAAACCGGATCGACTGGCCCTGGCCCACTTCTTCACCGTCGGCGATCCGTTCGACCGGATGTCCTGCGGCCTCAACCTTGGACTCGAAGAAATCCAGGTCGTCGGCATGCTCGACTTTGAATGCGAACCGATCGAGGCCAACCCGGGTGTCGTGGCGAACAGCGAGACAATGATGGTCCCGTTCGTCCCAACATTTGAAGAAGATGCGATCATCGGTTCGCTCGCTGATGTCGAGACCCATGACTTCGGTGTAGTACGCAGCGGCGAGCTCCAGATCCGTGACCGTGATGTCAACGTGGCTCAGCCGCAAAATCCCCATGGACCGAAACTATGTCGCCTGTCACATCTTCGGGAAGCGGTATCCCGCATGGCGGGACATCGTGATCGGCGGTACGGTCGGCCCATGGCTGGCAGCGTCGCATCCCGCAATCGTTTGTCGTCGGTGAGCAACGCAGCACGGGTCTTGAAATCGTTCTCTCCCAGCCACCCGGACTGGGGAGTGGCTGACCTTTCCAAACACCTTGGGATCTCTACTTCCACGGTTCATCGGCTCCTGAGCACCCTCGCCGATGAGGGCTTGCTCGACCAAGATCCCCACAGTGGCCGGTACCGACTGGGACTCTCTGTGTTCGACTTGGTCGGAGCATTGCCGACCCAGCGATCTCTCCACGAAGCCGTTCTGGTATCGATGACGGAACTACGAAGCCGAACCGGTGAGACGGTCCAGGTTGGTGTGCTCGACGGCCGACAGGTCGTGTACGTGGAGCGGCTGGACGGGCCGAGCACGATGCACGTCTTCACTGACCTCGGAAGACGAAACGACGCTCACTGCACGAGTTCGGGCAAGGTCCTTCTGGCCTTCGCACCGAAGACTCAGCTCGACAGAATCCTGAAGGGTTGGATCCTCCCAAGAGTCACCGAGCACACCATCACCGACACCACGGCGTTGCGGGCCGAGCTGAGGTCGATCCGGCAGCAGGGTTATGCGGAGAATCGCGAGGAGTTCCAACCCGGTGTGGTGTCGGTTGCGGCGCCAATTCGAAACGGATCGGGAACCGTGATCGCATCACTCAGCCTGGCCGGGCCCACCGAACGCATGGATCCACAGCGTCTGGCTGCAGCCGATGCGGTCGTGACGCTGGCCCGGCGGGTCTCCCGCCAGATGGGGTGGAAGACATAACACCAGACGGCCACCATTCCGCCGTGCGGGATAGCCGTCGTGGCGGCCAGTCGTTCCCGTCTACGATGCCACATGCATTCCGGGAACTTCGACGTGCTACTGCTCGACTTCGGAGGGGTGTGTCTCGTCAATCCGGTCGAACTGCACGCCAAGGCCGAACATCACTTCGGCCTCGAGCCCGGAACGTTCTCCTGGCTTGGACCGGTCGACCCATCGACCGATGAATTGTGGCGCCAGATGATCGCAGGCGAACTCACCGAGCGGGAGTACTGGGCACAACGAGCCGCCGAGGTAGGTATCGCAGCGGGACAGGACCTCTCCCTCTCGGAGTACATGTCACTGTTGTACGATCCGCCGACAGATGACCTCATACGTCCCGCAGCACGGCGGACGGTCGAGCAGGCGCTCGCTGCCGGACTGGGTGTGTCGGTCCTCACCAATGACATGCGAGCTTTCCACGGCCGGGAGTGGGAGAAGGGAATCGAGTTTCTGTCACTCGTCGATCACATCGTCGATTGCTCCGATACAAACATCCTGAAACCCGACCCGAGGGCCTACGCCAGGGCTGCTGACATCATCGGGGCACACGGGAATCGGGTTTTGTTCGTTGATGATCAGCCCAGAAGTGTCACCGGCGCGGAGGCCGTGGGAATGACGGCGATGTGGTTCGACATCGCGAACGCAACCACATCCTGGGCCGAGGTAGCTCACCGTCTGGGAATCTGAC
>JBLYYW010000277.1:0-5524 GCA_048550155.1 Acidimicrobiales bacterium
GAGGGCGGATGGATGCTTCGGCGCTGATCGTGGCCAATGGGTTGGCGCTCGAGGAAGGGCTCGACGACACGATCGAAGCCTCGAGCGATCGAGGAACGCCGGTCTTCCGCTTCTCCGACCACATCGCTGGCCTCGAGGGGGCAGCCGACGGAGTGGACCCTCACATCTGGTTCGACCCGACGCTCGTGGCCGAGGCGCTGCCCGCATTGGCTGATGCCCTTGTCGAACACGTCGCTCTCGACGAGGTTTCGACCCGAATGTGTATGGAGGAGTACCAGCGAGAGCTCGCCGATCTCGACCGCGAGATACAGCAGCTTGTTGCAGAGGTTCCCGCTGACAATCGAAAACTCGTCACCAATCATGATTCGTTGCACTACTTCGCCGACCGCTACGGGTTCGAGGTGATTGGCACGGTGATCCCGGCAGCGTCGACGCTCGCAGAAACCAACCCGGCCCAGCTGGAGGGATTGGCGACCCTGATCGATGACAATGGGATTCCTGCGATCTTCGTGGAGGCGTTGCAGTCCACCGATGACGCTGACGTCTTGGCCCGACGGGTCGGCGTCCAGGTTGTACGCCTCGACACGGGAACCCTGGGTCCTGAGGGCGAGGGAGCAGATTCCTACATCGGCCTGCTCAGGACCACGGCCGAACTCATCAGCGGCGCGCTCGATTAGGATCCGCCGATGCCGATTCTCACCGATCCCATCAGCTGGTGGATCGAGCCGTTCACGACGAACGGCTTCATGAGAAGTGCGCTGCTGGCTGGGATACTGGCCGTGATCGCCACGTCGCTCGTAGGGACCTGGGTCGTACTCCGTGGGATGAGTTTCCTGGGTGACGCCCTGGCCCATGGTGCCTTGCCCGGTATCGCAATCGCGTTCATCATCGGGATCGACACCGGTATCGGGGCGATCATTGCGGCGCTGGCAATGGTCGGTGGGGTGAACCTCGTCCGCAGTCATTCGCCGTTGCCCGAGGACACCTCGATCGGGGTGTTGTTCGTGGGATTTCTGGCTCTGGCCGTTGTGATCATGTCGAGCCAGGGCGGCGCGTACACCGGCGATCTCAACCGTTTCCTTTTCGGATCCATCACCGGCGTCGATTCCGCTGACTTGCTCCGTCAGGGCGTCGCTGCCGGGATCTCGGCACTTGGAGTCGTGATCTTCTACAGAGCGTTTCTGGTGATGACGTTCGACGAGACTCAGGCCCAGGTGCTCGGACTGCGTCCTCGACTCGCCGATGCGGTGTTGCTCGTGCTCGTTGCGCTGGCGATCGTTGCATCCTTCGAGGCGGTCGGCAACCTCTTGGTCTTCGCCTTTCTCATTGCCCCGCCTGCCACGGCGGCCCTGATCGTGCGGAGGGTGCCCATGATCATGGTGACCGCGGTCGGCCTTGGCGTCGGCTCTGTGATCCTTGGGTTGCTGATCAGCTACCACAGCAACACCGCCGCCGGTGCCACGATGGCGCTGACGTCGGTCGTCGGGTTTCTTGTGGTTGTTTTCTTTCAGTCGGTCTGGCGGGCGCTTGGTCGCAGCGGCATGACGATGGCTGGAGACCTTCGCTAGCGCCGGCTGGAATACCCGTCAGCGGTCTGGCGTTTGTCCTTGAAGTGCCGTCGAAGACGGCGTGAAGGAAAGAAGCCAGATGGCAACAAAAAACATCACCGAAACCGAATTCATACCTCTCATCGAGGGAGACGGGGTAGTGCTCGTTGACTTCTGGGCTGACTGGTGTGGCCCGTGCAAGTCGTTTGCGCCGATCTATGAGCAGGTCTCGGAAAACCATCCCGACGCTGTCTTCGCCAAGGTCGACACCGAAGCTGAGCAGTCGCTGTCAGGTGGCCTGGGCATCCGGTCGATCCCGACGCTGATGATCTTTCGAGACGGGATTCAAGTGTTCTCCCAGCCGGGTGCGATTCCCGCCGCCGCCCTCGAGGATCTCCTCGGACAGGTGAAGGCTCTCGATATGGACGAGGTTCGAAAGAGCATCGAGGACGCCAACGCCACGAAGTAAAAGGCCAGCTCATCACGGCAGCCGGGCCAGTTCGGAGAGAAACGTCGTCGTAAGCACGCTCGGATCGAGTGTGGAGCCGATCTCGGTGTCGAAATCCAATCCGGCCGGAATTGCCTCGGGGTTCAACAATTCCGCGGTTTCGCCCAGGCGGTTGCGGGTGGGAACAAGACACTGAAAGCGGGCCACATTCCGGGTTCGTCGTTGAGACAGGCCCAGCAGTTTTCTGCCTCGTTGATCGATGAGTTCTCCTGGACCCAATCCGGCGAAACAGACTGCACGACCGGCGTTGCGTCGGTCGAGGGCACCGCGATGCATGGTGCATTCGACGTCGAGCGCTCTGAAGGAGCGTTCCCACACCTGGCCCAGCCAGTAGAACGCTCGTCCGACATCGTCGCTCCAGAGCTCATCGTCGCGCCCGATGAGCACATCGATCCACGTGTCGTCAGGGCGGACCAGGACTGCACCTCCGCCGCTGCGGCGCCGGACAACTTCGAGGCCGGTGGTGGCGGCGCGATTCAGGTCGGACTCGGGCTGGGTCGAACCCAGCACGAGGGCAGATGCCTCGACACGGTGAGACCAGACCAGCCGGTCGCAGTGGGCCGGCAATGGTCGTTTATGCAGTTCAGCAGCACTCCCGACCGTTGAGACAACCTCCCACCATCGGCCCCTTCCGGTCAGCATTCCCACAGTGTGGCCGACTCACACCAGAGATGTGTGTGGCCGGTGCCCACGTGGAGAACCGTTCGCTGCTGCGTTTGTCCTGCTGGGGCAGAATTCGCGGGCGTTTTGTTACAGATTGGTGGACAGAGTGGGGCATAGGGGGTTAGGGTGGGGCGAAGTGGGAGACGTTCCCACTCCTGCCCACGTCGCTGGGCACGGTGACCGTTGGATTGACCCGGGGGAGGCGAGGTGCACGTTGTTCGTTGGTCAGTACGAGCACACGCTGGACGACAAGGGTCGTGTAGTACTCCCACCGGACTTCCGCGAGGAGCTGGGCCAACGTGGGTATGTGGTGCGCCTGGGCGAGCGGCTTGGACTGTGGGACGAGGAGACGTACTCCGAGGTCTCGGCCCAGTGGGAAGCCCATCGTCGGTCCGGAACGCTGGATGCGGTGAGCTTTCGCAAGCTGACCTCGGAGACCCAGCGGGTCAAAATCGACAACGCCGGTCGAATCACCATCAACAAATCACTTCTCGACGGGTTCACCCTGGGTCAAACCGTCATTCTCAACGGCTCGCTGTCTCGAATCGAGATCTGGCCGCTGGAGCTCTACACCTCAATGCACGACACCGAGGAGGCCAACACCAACGTGAGTGTGGCCCTGGATCGGATGGGATTCTGATGCGTGCGCCCTCACGACGCCTGGCGGCATGGACAAGAAAGGAGCTCGGCTTTACCTAGACCTCGTTCGGTCATCGGTTGCTTCTCGGGGATCGGGGAAGGGTACTTCTGCCCCACAACTCCGCCCGTTACCCCTCAAGTGCGCTCAGGGAGACATCCTGACGTACGTCCGGCCCCCGAGGGGCAACCGATGACCGAGCCCACTTGTCCCGAATTCCCCAAGCGACCCGGAGGACCGGTTCATCACGCGAAGGCGCGTCAGCGCACGTGAGCAGGTGAACCCACAAGGTCCAGGCGAGCGGAAGGATCCCGCAGGGACAAAAGAGGGTGACGCCGGCATGACTCATGACGCCCAGTTGGTTCGACCATGCCCCCGTTCTGGTAGCCGAGTCCATCGACATTCTGCGCACGGTTCCCTCGGGGGTCGTTGTCGACGCAACCCTTGGTGGAGCTGGACACGCGGTGGCGCTTCTGGAGGCCGCTCCACACCTGAGTCTGATCGGGATAGACCAGGATCGCTCGGCTCGCGAAGCGGCAGCCGCTCGGCTCGAGCCCTTCGGGGAACGGGCTCGTGTTGTCGATGGTCGTTTCGATGCGCTCAACAACCTGCTCGACAGCGCTGGGGTCGACCTGATCTCAGGGTTCCTCTTCGATCTCGGCGTCAGTTCGCCTCAGCTCGATCACCCCGAACGGGGTTTCAGCTTTCGCCACGACGGCCCGCTCGATATGCGAATGGATCGTTCATCAGAACTGACCGCAGAGACGATCGTGAACTCATGGTCAGAGGAGCGGTTGTCTAGACTGATCAGGACCGGTGGCGACGAACGATTCGCTCACCGCATCGCCAGGGCAATCGTTGCAGCCCGGCCCCTTCACCGAACTGTCGAGCTGGCCGAAGTGGTCGTGGATGCCATCCCGGCGGCGACTCGTCGGACGGGCGGTCATCCGGCAAAACGGACCTTTCAAGCGCTTCGAATCGCAGTCAATGACGAACTGTCGATTCTTGAACCAGCTCTGGAGGCCGCTCTCCAACGCCTGCAACCTCGCGGGAGGGGAGTCGTGCTCACCTACCACTCGGGCGAGGACCGAATCGTCAAAGCGGTCTTTCGCAAGCACAGCACATCAACGACACCGGTTCATCTCCCAGTGCCGGAGCAACCGGCGCCGTTTCGGCTATTGCGCCCGATTTCACGCACCGCGAGCGACCTCGAGCAACGGACAAATCCGAGATCCAGAAGTGCTCGATTGCGGGCAATTGAACGGGTGGCGGCATGAGCGCTCTCAAGATCGAGTCAGCACGGTCGGTTCGAACGCCATCCAAGAAGACCTCCAAGAAGAAGGCGACCCCGGGCGGCACCGGTCGTGCCGGCACCAACAAGTCGTCGGGAAGCAAATCGACAGCGCGTGGGGCTCTGTTCCTGATCGACCTGGCCGCGTTGCGCAGCCGCAGCCGTCGCCGCAAGCTGGTGATAGCATCGCTGGTTCTCCTGGTCGGTGCGTTCTTCGGAGCGGCATTGGTGCAGGCTCAGTTGGTACAGACCCAAGCCGAGGCAGATCGAATCACGATCGAGATCAATCGGCTTGAGAACGACCTGGCTCTGCTGGACAGGGAAGTGGTTGAGGCGTCGTCCCCGGAGGTCATCGTCGAGCGGGCCCGCCGCCTTGGAATGGTCAGAGCGGTTCGACCGGTGTACTTGGTAGCAACCCGGCCGGTGGGACCATGAGCCGGCCGACTCATCGATCCACGAGAGCGCTGTTTGCCGAACACCCGCGGCTCTTTGCCGTGCTGGCGGTGTTCTTTTTCATCATGGTCGTCTTCACGGCCCAACTCATCGACCTTCAGGCTGTCCGCCCCGAGCGGTACCGAGATCTCGCCCAGGACCAGAGCACCGCCACCCGTCCCATCGCCGGTTTCAGGGGACGACTGCTGGACCGTGAGGGGTTTGTGCTCGCTGCGAGCACCCCGACGCAAGTGATCATCGCCGACCCCCAGTTGGTGGAGGACCCGGAGTGGACCGCAGCCCTGTTGGCCACCCAACTGGAAACGGAGGCATCGGACATCGAAACCCGTCTGCTGCCCTCGTCGCCGGAGGACCGGTTCAACGTGGTCGCCACGACCGCCGACGCCTCGGCTCTTGCCGGAATCCGGGCGCTGGTCGCCGACGAA
>JBLYYW010000278.1:0-5033 GCA_048550155.1 Acidimicrobiales bacterium
CCCACAAGACCACAACCACCTATGAGCAGGTCTTCGCCGAGATACCGAACGGGTTTGGCCTGGTCTTCGACCGGCTGCAGCAAGCCAACACCGAACCAAGCGGGATCCCTTTCACCATCTTCCACCGCGCACCGGACGCCGAGGGCCCCGGCGAGGTCGAAATGTGTATCCCGGTGGCTGCGACGACTCGAGGGGTTCCGACCCGAGAGATCGAAGGGGGTCCTGTTGCCGCAGTGATCCACCAAGGCCCCTACGACCAGATGGGTCCGGCGTACGAGGCGTTGGCACGTTGGATCGCCGAGCATGGGCACGAAGCGGTAGGACCGACGCGGGAGATCTACATGAACCATCCCACCGATGTCGCACCGGACGGACTGTTGACCGAGCTGCAATGGCCGATCGACGGTCAGGAAATGCAATGAACAAGTACCCGGGTTCCAAACCGACCCACGTAAGGGTTCAGGAGAAGCCATTTGGCGGTCTAACCCCCGGCGAGATGGTGGTCATCCCGAGTCCACAGGCCGTCGAGGATGCGCTCTGGACCACCATGCCCGGGCAAATCAGCACCCAGGCTGACCTGCGCCACACCCTGGCCGAGCACCATGATGCCGACAACGCCTGTCCCGTGATGACCGGGTTTCAATTGCGGCTTGTAGCCGAGACTGCGGTTTGCGGCTCTCGAAGAAGGAGCCGAGCCCGACGACGTCGCCCCGTTTTGGAGGATCGTGGAGCCAGGCTCCAAGATCGCGGGACGACTCCCGAATGGACACAAGATGATTGCTGAGCTGCGGGACCGCGAGCGATAAGGTCCGGATGCTTGTTAGTGCCACGGCTCAAGCAATATGGAACCTCACCGATACCAAGGGATCGAGGAGGTTTAGGTGAGATTCCGTCGCTTTATGACGTTCGTGGTTTTGACCGGGTTGTTGGTTGCCGTGCTGCCCGCCATAGACTCGACGCCGGTGGCGACTCCGGCCCTCGCCCAAACCTGCCCCGACCCGACGCTGAGCCCGGATGACCCGCGAGCGCAATGGGTCGAGGGCACTCAGTCCGCCGACGATGGGGCCACCCGTGACTTCTACAACAGGGCGGCGATGCTGGAGTGGACCAACTTCATGGGCGACTGGGCCGATGCCAACGGAACACCTCAAGGCAATGCCGCCTTCGCAACCTCCAACCTTGTCGACGACAACACGCCGGGGCCACATACCTGGAATGTGACGTCGCTCGTGGCGGAGTGGGTGGCGGGCGCACCCAATCAGGGTTTACTCCTTCGCCAGACCGGCGGGTCGGGACCTTTCAACTTCTACAGCAAGGAACACTCGGTCAGCGCCGAACGACCGATGCTCACGGTTGCGACCAGCGCGGGTGATTGGAATCTGACTCCCGAAGCGGACACCCACCTAGACGCCTCCACCTATCAGGGTTTTGGCGATGCCACGACCTTGCGCATCGGAGGCAACCCGACCTTGCTGCGTTTCGACCTGTCACCGATCCCCTCCAGCGCCTCGATCACATCCGCAACTCTGCAGCTATTCAGCTTCGAGGAGTACGGCAGCTCATCGATGGAGGTCGGGGTATTCCAGGTATCCCATGACCCGGGTCCGCTCCCCGCCGCCGAGAACGGCTTGGCATATTCGTATGCCGGCGATTCCGGCATCGGCGGTCATCCCGATGTGTTTGAGTTCACCGAGTTTGCGGACGCCGGTTGGGCTGACGTTTATGACGGGGGCACCGATTCGTCAACCCTCGAGATCGTGAGCAATGGTTCGGGGTTCGAACAGATCGACGGGTCCGCGTTGAAGGTCACCGTGCCCGCAGGGAGCAACACCGGGATGGGCGTCGGGTTCAAGTTCGCCGACCAGACCGGATCGGAGCCGACCGAGATCTTCTTCCGCTACTACGTTCGCATCGACCAGAGTTGGGATCCGACCTACGGTGGCAAGTTCCCCGGGATCTCCGGCACCTACGGCGTAGCCGGCTGGGGTGGACGCCCCTCCGACGGGAGCAACGGCTGGTCGGCCCGCGGCGGGTATCACCCGACGATTCCCGCGGACAACCCGCTGGGCGACACCGTGCCGGTTGGCCACTATGTCTATCACGCCGACCAGGGAACCATCTACGGCGACAACGTCTTGTGGCAGGACGGCTATCTCGGATTCCTCGAGAAGGACCGTTGGTACAGCGTCGAGCAACACCTGGTACTCAACACTCCTGGCGTTAACGACGGTGTCCTCGAGACTTGGATCGATGGGCGCAAGGCCTATCGGCAGACAGATTGGCGGTGGCGGGACACCGACGGCCTGAAGATCGAGCAGATCTGGCTCAACGTATACCACGGCGGCACCGCCGTTCCCGACCAAGACATCAGCCTGTACATCGACAATGTGGTGATCGCTTCGAGCTACATCGGCCCGATGGCGGGCGCCCCGTGCGGGCCCGAGAGCGGTACCTTCATCGACGATGATGACTCGATCTTTGAGGCGGATATCGAAGCGTTGG
This sequence comes from Acidimicrobiales bacterium, assembly GCA_048550155.1. Classification (GTDB taxonomy): domain Bacteria; phylum Actinomycetota; class Acidimicrobiia; order Acidimicrobiales; family SZUA-35; genus JABDIY01. The sequence continues at coordinate 2,503 of JBLYYW010000278.1, forward strand.
CTGCCGCCGGCATAACCAAGGGCTGCAACCCACCGGTCAACGACAGGTTCTGTCCGGATAACCGGGTGACCAGAGGCCAAATGGCAGCGTTCCTGGTTCGAGCGCTCGACCTCGTTGACCCCGGCGTCACCGACTTCGTTGATGACAATGCGTCGGTGTTCGAACAGGACATCGAGCGGCTGGCTGCCGCCGGCATCACCAAAGGCTGCAACCCGCCGGTAAACGATCGCTACTGCCCCACCCAAGATGTCACCCGTGATCAGATGGCGGCGTTTCTGCACCGAGCGCTCGATGGTTTGGTTTCCACCGGGCCAACACCCACCTTTGTCGACACCGCAGGCAACACTTTCGAAACCGATATCGAATGGCTGGGCGCTACCGGGATCACCAAGGGTTGCAACCCCCCGGTCAACGATCGTTTCTGTCCGACCGCTCCCGTAACCCGCGGCCAAATGGCAGCGTTCCTGGTACGGGCGCTGGACCTTTGAGGCCCTAACCCGCCTCTGCCATAACACCCTTGATCTCGCGGAGACAGACATCCTGAATCCGGTCGGCGAGGGCGGGATCAGCGCTGGCCGAACTCAGCAGCCCGGCGCCCACTGCAAGAACGGAAATCAGGACCGCGTCGTCCCCGGGTACGGTCTCTTCCATCGCCGCGACGAGGTTCCGCAGCCGATCGGTGTAGCCCTCTTTGCGGATCGCATCTCCGCGGATCGCATCGACCGGGTGCGCCACCAACGGACACCCTGTTGCGACACTCTCGCGCTGGGTCGGATCGAGATAGTCGGCAAGAGCCGCATAGGCGGCAGCGCGATTGTCATCGGTTTCGGCAGCCTGCTGCAGCCGCCGCACCAGCCCGGCTTCGATAGCGAGCACCTGGGCCACCAAGTCGTCCTTTGAACTGAAGTGAGCGTAGAACGCCCCCCTGGTGAGGCCCGCCGCCTCCATCACCTGATCGATCGAGGAACGATCGAAACCACGCTTGCGGAAGAGGCCACGGGCGGCTTCAAGGATTTTTGCCTTGCTCTGCTCTTTGTGCTCAGCGCCGTATCTCATGGGCCTCCTTGTTTGTATGTCATACGTCATACTATATGATATGTTAACTAACATACAAAGGAGACCGACATGGACGCAGAGAAGAAACTCGGGCTGCAGCGCACCATCCTGTTGATCAGCACGCTGATGCTTGCGGGAAGGGCGATGACCTTGGCGTTCATTGGTGATGCCGGGGCGGGAGGCCTCGGCGACCCCCCGTCGGCGTGGCTGATGCCCCTGGTCGGTGATGCGGTCATCGGGATTGCCGCGTTGCCAATCGCCTACCTGATCCTGAAAGGCCACGGCCTCGGGGCTTGGACGGCAATCGTTACGTGGAACGTCGTTGGCATCTGGGATGCGTTGTCGGCCTTCCTGGTTCACCAAAGCGTGCCGTGGCCCGAGTTCTTCATGATCGAGATCTTCGGTCCATCGATGTTCTTCGCAGCTAGCGCGATGCATCTGGTGAACCTGTGGCTCGTCAGCCGTCCCGACATGCGGACCCGCTTCCTCGGCGTTGCTAGGTCAACGCCCCTCGAAGTTCGGCCTCGTCGAGAACGCCTTCAAAGCGATGCGTAACTACGCCGGTACCGTCGACCACGAAGACCCACGGCTCGGAGGGGAGGTTCCACCCGGACTCCGTCACCGGGGGTGCGAGATGGTCACCATCCGGAGCGAAGTCGGGCTCGTCGAAGCCTGTGTATATCTCGACGTGAACGAAGTTGATGTCCGGATAGTCTGGAGCGAGTGCCTTGGTCTGATCCAGGAGCGGCCCGCAAGTTGCGGTCCTACAGAACGCAGGCGTGCTGAACACCGCGACCGTCGTTACACCAGACACGACCGCCTCATCAAGCGATAACTCGTAGAACCTGGGATCAGGGTTTGGATCAGTTGTAATCGACTCGAGAACTGAATCTGCGCTGGTCGGTGTCGCCACCTGCGGAGCCATATCTCCCACACCGGGCGCGATCGAGTCTTCGCTAACGGCGAAGAAGCTCGGCTCGAGCACCGGGCCCGAGTCTGGAACAACGGTGACGGACCAGACTCCGGGTTGGTCGAAATCGAAGTCGCCTCGATACAACCCAAAGGCACCATCAATGATCCACATGAAGACGCCATCCGCGGTCTGCCGCAGCTCTGGCTGATCAACGGGCGCGACTTCGAGTCCAATGACATCGTCCGGTGACCCCAGCCTTCCACCATCGCTCTCGGCGACGGCGACGACCAGACGTGACGTCCCAACCGCAATGTCGCTATTCGCCACAATGGAGATCGAATCGGCAGGGAATTGCGAAGCCCGCTGCTCCGCCGGTTCGTCGGTCGTCCCGCATCCTGCCAAGACCACGCACCACGCGGCCACAATCAGTGCGGACTTCATTCCGCGTCCCCGACGGAAACACACACCAGATTGTCCCCGTCCTGATAGAACTCAACCACGACGGGCCCTCCGCTAACCATGTGATCGCGCACGTGGGACAGGGGTTCGTCGCCTTCAAATA
>JBLYYW010000279.1:0-4570 GCA_048550155.1 Acidimicrobiales bacterium
CGCCGACCGAGGCGATATTGACGATGGTCCCGCCGCGCTCGGCCAGAGATTGACTCCAAGCAGCTCGCGACCACAGCAGCGGTCCCAGCTGGTTGACCTCCCAGGTCTTGCCCACTGCACCGAGATCTACATCGGCCAGGTTGCCGGCAGCCGGGTTCGTGCCGGCGTTGTTGACAAGAATATCCAGCGAGCCAAAGCGGTCGATGGTTTCCGCAACAGCCCGTTGCGCGTCGGCCTCGCTGTCGGCTCGTGCCACGAGCGGGAGGACTCGGTCGTCGTTGAGCCGCTCGGCAGCGCCGGCGATGTTGTCCGGCTTGCGACTGGTGATCGTCACGCCTTTGGCACCCGACGCCAGTAGCTCGGCGGCGATGGCCTCGCCGATCCCACGACTCGCCCCAGTAACCAGAGCGACCTTGTCGTCAACCCGAATATCCATGAGTGTTTCCCCAGTGTTGGCTGCAGCCGATGGTAGGCGGCGCCGAGCTAGCCCTGCTTGGTGTGGCCCTTGCGCAACACCCCACCGTATTTCATCCGGGTGTCGCTCATGCTGGCGACCGGCGTGCCTTCCCGCCCATCGTGGAAACCTGCATCAACGACTTCGCCGATGAACAGATCGTGGCTACCCAACTCGACCGTATTGACGACACGACACTCGACGAAGGCGACGGCCTCGGTGAACACCGGGGTGCCGGTCACTCCAATCCGGACCGGTCTCGAGTTGAGCGTGTCCCCGTCACGGACCGCGGGCTTGGAGAACTTGACGAAGACTCGGGTGTCGGCCTGGTCCCACAGATTCACCGAGAACGCCCCGCCTTCGCGGATGAGGCGATTGGTGACGGCATTCGCATCGACTGAGATGGCGATGAGTACCGGGGCCATCGACACCTGACTTACCCAGCTCTGGGTCATCCCATTCCACTCTTCGCCGGATCGTGACCCAATTAGACACAGGGCATTTGGAATGCTCCACGTCACCTTGTTGATCGTCTCGATATCCACCGCTGATTCGTCTGCCATGACGGCTCCCTTCCTGTGCTCCGAGCGTAACCCGGCGCCCGCATCACTGGTGACGGTGCCGCGGTATCGACCGTGGGTTATGCAACCGAATTGGTATAGCTGGGAACCCCTATGATTCCGATCATGCATGTGCTCATCGCCACGACAGGCGTTCTCAGCCCCGAGCCTGCGGTCGACTTCACCCGTCATCTCATCGGTGATGATGGCAAGGTCACGGTGACCACGGTTATCGAAGTACCGCGGGGCTTCTTGGACACGTTGCGTTCCGAGGGTTGGCACCCGCTGACCGAGGAATACGACTTCGATGACAGCGACGACGCCATCATGCGGCGCTACGTCGAAGAACGCGGCAAGCGGCTCACCGAGCCGGTGTGTGCGGCCCTCAAATCGGCGGGTTTCGAGTCGGCAACCGTGTTCCGTGAAGGAGCCGACCCGGCGCGAGCGATCTCACAATTGGCCGAGGAGCTCAAGGCCGATGTCGTGTTGCTCGGTGCCACCAGGCAGATCTTCGACCAATCCGCATGGGAAAGCGTCTCGGCCCGGGTGATGATTGAGTCGGGCCGCCCGGTGCTCGTCCTGCCGCCGCCAACACAGGATGCCGTCGAACCTGATCCGCAGGAACCCGAGGCTTAGGCCCCGAAGTACACGGTGAGCATGGCTCTGGTCTGATCAACGAACTGGTCCGGATCGTCCGCCAGCAGCGTGCGCACGTCGTCAAGCGGCCACCATTGCGGATCTGCAGTCTCCCCCGGCTGAGCTTGTGGTTGACCCTCACCGACGCATTCGAAGACCACGTGTAGAGAGGGATAGACACCGTCGAGACCGTTGACGACAGCGACAGGACGCACCGCACCGCAAGCCCGGTTCTCATTGATCTCGATACGGCTCACCCCGGCAATCGGTTCGACGAGTTCGATGCCGGTCTCTTCGCTAACCTCGCGGGTCACCGCGTCTTCTGGTGCTTCACCGGCCCGCCACCGTCCACCAGGGATCTCCAGCTTGCCGCGCACCGGCTCGCCAATCTTGTCGCGGCGTTGCAGCAACATCGTGGTCCCATCGGTCGAGAGCACGATGGCGGCAACGTTGGGGACGACCAACGGTTCGCCTCCCATTTCGGGCACCGGCACGTCGATCCATTGCTCGTTTACCCAAACGGCGTAGGTCATGGGTGCGGGACATCGATGAGGAGCACATCGCCGCAGAACCCCATAATCAGATCGCGAGCGGCAATCGTTACCTCGGCAACAGCGCCGGGGATCTGGACACCGCTGAGACTGCGGGTGAAGGGCTGTTCGTTCTCGTGGGGGTGGGCCAAGATTCGCTCGCCGAGGACCTCACCGTCTGGACCCCACACCTGCCAAGCATCCGCGTATTTCTCCCAGCCTGTGTCGTCTGAGGCCACGGTTGCCGCAATGGTGAAACCGTTGCTGCCGGCCTCGATGGTCGCGTCCACGACGTGAGCACACTCTGCTCCAGGTTGTGCCGCTGCTGTAACCGGTGTGTCCGCGATTGTCGTTTCCAGGCTAGCGGCCGTCGTGGTGGTCGCTGCTGCGGCCGCGGTCGTGTCTGCGACTGCGGCTGTCGTCGTAGGTTCGTCCTCTGCGGTGCCACAAGCTGCAACTAGCAGCGCCAGCACCACAACTGTCACTTTGAACATGACGACGACGCTACCTCGTCTCGGGACTATTCCCGACGGTGGCGGCCCCTTCGCCTGCGAACTGGGTGCGATAGAGCGACGCATAAAGCCCATCCGTCGCCAACAGCTCATCGTGACTCCCCGACTCAACGAGCTTGCCACCGTCCATCACCAGGATCCTGTCGGCAGCCAGGATTGTCGACAGACGATGGGCGATAACCAGCGAGGTGCGCCCCTGCATCACTCGCTCCAGGGCTTCTTGGATGAGAGCCTCAGCATGCGCATCGAGATGCGAGGTTGCCTCATCGAGAATGAGAATCCGCGGATCCTTGAGAATCACCCTGGCGATGGCGATACGCTGCTTCTCACCTCCGGAGAGTCGATAACCGCGCTCCCCTACCACCGTGTCGTAGCCCTCGGGCAGTCCGTCGATGAGTTCATCGATGTTGGCCGTTGCCGCGGCAACTCGGAGTTCCTCGTCGGTGGCATCCTGGTTTGCGTAGCGAAGATTGGCAGCGATCGTGTCGTGAAAAAGATATGTCTCCTGGGTGACCACTCCGATCGACTTGGCGAGGTCCTCGAGGCGAATGTCCCGGATGTCGTACCCATCGATCCGAACCGCACCACGGTCGGCGTCGTAGATGCGTGGAACGAGATAGGTCGATGTCGTCTTGCCGGCGCCACTGGGACCCACCAACGCAACCAACTCACCTGGGTTGACCGCAAAGGAAACACCCTCGAGCGCCCAGGTGTGTGTTTCTGCAACGGCCGCACCATCATCGCCCTCGGTGACCCCACTCCAGCCGTAGCGCCGGATCGCCTGCAGACCGAGGTGGCCGGCATAGGAGAACCAGACGTCGTCGAATTCGACGTTGCCCTCGACCGAGGGAAGATCAATCGCATCATCCGGCTCGACGATGTCGTGTTCCATGTCGAGCACTTCGAACACCCGCTCGAAGGACACGAGCGACGTTGCAAACTCAACACGAGCGTTGGTGAGACCAGAAAGCGGCCCGTAGAGGTTGTTGAGGTAGAACGACAGTGACACGATCACGCCAACGGTGATGTCGCCATTGATGACGAGTGTGGCACCGATCCAAAAGACGATCGCGGTGCCGAGGGCGCTCATGACGCCAAGCGCCATAAAGAACCATCGACCGATGGTGGCTTGCCTGACCCCGAGATCTCGCACCTGTCCGGCTCGATCTTCGAAGCGCTCGTCCTCATAGTTGGTCCGTCCGAACAGCTTGACCAAGAGAGCGCCCGAAACCCCAAGAGTCTCCTGCATGAGGGCATTCATCTCGGCGTTCTGTTCCAACTGCTGGCGTCGCACCACTCGCAACATTCGGCCAACCCGTCGCGAAACGACAATGAATACAGGCAGAATCACCAAAGCGAGCAGAGTGAGCCGCCATTCCAAGAGAGCCATAACGACAAGCGTTGCCGCCACCGACACCAGATTGGCCGCCAGGCTGACAAATGTTCCCGTTACCGCCTGTTGCGCGCCAACCACATCGTTATTGAGCCGACTCATCAGCTCACCGGTTCGGGTCGCCGTGAAGAACCCAAGCGACATCCGCTGCAGGTGGCCGAACAGCTGGCACCGCAGGTCAAAGATGATGCCTTCGCCGATGGTGGCGGACGCCCAGCGCTGCAGGACGCCAAAGGCGCCGTTGAGCAATGGGACCAGCACCATGCCGATTCCCAGAATGGTCACTCGCCCCAGATCCTCATTGGGGATGGCGTTGTCGATGAGGTCGCCGATGAGCAGCGGGGGCAGCAACGACAACAGCGAGATGATGACGATCGTCACAAGGACGACGCCCATCTCCTTCTTGTACGCAAGTCCGTAGGTGAGGACTCTGCGAAACAGGGTTCTATTTAGCTGAGGGCGATCCTGATCTTCGTCATAGCGAA
>JBLYYW010000280.1:0-5439 GCA_048550155.1 Acidimicrobiales bacterium
ACCATGGGCGCCATGTTCGACTGGGACCGGGAGATCGTCAGTTGCGAACCCAACTACTACGTGTGGACCGAATACATCTTCAAGAAGATGTACGAAGCAGGCATCGCCTACCGGGGTGAGGCCATGGTCAATTGGTCCCCGGCCCTCAACACGGTGTTGGCCAATGAGCAGGTGATCGACGGCAAGGACGAACGTTTAGGCCAGCCGGTGATCCAGAAGATGATGAGCCAGTGGTTCTTCGCCATCACCAACTACGCCGACGAACTGTTGTCGTTCGACACCATCGACTGGCCCGAACCGATCAAAGCCATGCAGACCAATTGGATCGGGCGTTCCGAAGGCGCATTCGTTGACTTCGTTGTGGCCGATGGCCCAGCCGTTGGTGAGGCGTTGCGGGTGTTCACCACCCGGCCCGACACGTTGTGGGGGGCTACGTTCATGGTGGTCGCCCCCGAACATCCCTTGGTCGACAAGCTGACAACCGCTGACCGTCGAACCGAAGTCGGCGCGTACGTGGAAGCGTCATCCAAACGAACTGAGCTCGAGCGAACTGCCGACGACAAAGAGAAGTCCGGCGTTTTCACCGGTGGCTACGCCGTCAACCCGGTGAACGGCGAACGGGTGCCGGTGTGGGCGGCGGACTACGTGCTGGTCAGCTACGGAACCGGCGCCATCATGGCGGTCCCTGCTCACGATCAGCGAGACTTCGAATTCGCCCGCAAGTTCGGCCTGGACATCGTGCCCGTCATCGATCCCGCAGGTGAGGAGACACTGGACGAGCCAACGATGACCGAGGCCTACATCGGCCCTGGTTCCATGATGAACAGCGGGCCGATCGACGGCATCGAAGTCAACGATGCGAAGGGCCGCGACAACCCGGCGATCGCCGCTGCCCTCGACTGGCTGGACACCAACGATGCGGGCGAGGAGACGATCAACTTCCGCCTGCGGGACTGGCTGGTCAGCCGCCAGAGATACTGGGGAACGCCGATTCCCATGGTTCACACAGAAGACGGCATCGAACCGGTTGCGGATGAAGATCTGCCGGTCGTCCTCCCCGAAGACGTCGAGTTCACCGGTCGCAGCCCGCTGGCGGAGACCCCCTTCTTCGTCAACACCGTCGATTCCAAGGGCCGACCCGCCGGTCGGGAAACCGACACCATGGACACGTTCCTGTGTTCCAACTGGTACTTCTATCGCTACCTCTCACCGAACCTCGACACCGCTCCCTTCGACCCCGAGGAAGCGGCCTACTGGCTTCCGGTCGATAGCTACACCGGCGGAGCCGAGCATGCGGTCATGCATCTGCTGTACGCCCGCTTCTATACCAAGGTGCTGCGGGACCTCGGTCTGTTCGATGACACCGCCGACATCATGGAGGCTCGCGGCCGAGAGCCCGACGTCGCCTTCGACGAGCCATTCAAGATGCTGCGCAACCAGGGCCAGATCCTTGGTGAGGAACGCACCGGAGACCGGGTCGTCGTGGAGGGCGCCTTCGACGGCAATCGTCTCGTGGCCACATCCATGACGGTGGACCCGGATGCTGAGCCCCGTGAAGGTGCGGTTGTCGGAGAGTTGATGCGTCGCAAAGAACGGGCCATGCAGGTCTTCGACGGAACCGACATGATCAACGTGGAGGTTCCCGAGGGAGCCACCGTTTCGATCCCTGCGATCCCGGGCGACAATGACATTCACCAGTTGAAACATCACTTGGAGATCGAGCGGATGTCGAAAAGCCGCGGCAACGTGGTGAACCCCGACGACCTGGTAGAGCAGTACGGGGCCGACACGGTTCGGACCTATTTGATGTTCGCATTCGAATGGACCAAGGGTGGTCCCTGGAACAGCCAGGGAATCATGGGGTCCCGACGCTTCATCGACGATGTGTGGAAGATCGGCACCGTGGAGTACGAGCCGTCCAACGCCAACGACGATGCATCGACCTCACTACGACGCAAGGTCCATCAGGCCATCGATCGCGTTCAGAGCGGCATGGAGTCGTTCAAGTTCAACACCTCGGTCGCTGCACTGATGGAGCTGCGCAACAGCATCACCAGTGCCGGCAGGGAACAGACGGTTACCGCCGAGGTGTGGAACGAAACCGTCGACGCGTTTCTACGGCTGCTGGCACCCATTGCGCCTCACATCACCGAGGAGTTGTGGCACCAGCGGGGCCACGAAGGATCGATCCATACTGCGGCCTGGCCCGAGTTCGACGCCGCCATCGCCGCCGAAGACACCATCACCATGGTGCTCCAGGTGAATGGCAAGGTGCGTGACCGAATCGACGTATCGGCCGACATCTCCGAATCCGACGCCGAGGCGGCAGCCCTCGCCAGTGACCGAATTCAAGAACTGACCGACGGCAAGACCGTCCGCAAGGTCATCTCGCGTCCACCCAAGCTGGTGAACATCGTCGCCAACTAGCACGGTGTTAGCGACAGGCCGGGACCTGCTCAGCGCTGGCGGAAACGAACGCCGCCCACTCAGATGGCGTGAGTTCCCGGTTCACAATCGAGCATGCCGTCCGCCGCCATGCTTCTGGGTCAGCGGAGAACCGCACCGGGCCGCTCCTGGCCACGACCCACACGCCGGATCCATCTTCCGACCATCGAACTCGGGTATCCCCGATTCCTTCGGCAACACTCATTGGAACCCCTTGCACGGTTCGACTCTCGACATCGATGAGCTGCAAGTCACCGTTTTGGGTAAGAATCGCGATCCTCGAACCCGAGGGCGAGAAGGCGCCTCCAAGCACAACGCCGCTTGCCCCTTCGATGAACTCGATCGAGCGGGTCTCGACATCGAGGATTCCGACCCTCCCGTCGCTTCCACCTATCAATACATTCCCGCTGACCGGATCCTGATGAAATGCGGCGAGCCCACTGCCATCAGGGATGAGCTGTGGCTCGGAATCGAGATCGGCTGGCAGGATTGCAAGGGGGATACCAACATCCCCGGCCAGTATCCGTCCATCCGCCAACAGCATGGCCGGCCCACCGAACTCAAGGGCGAGTGGCCCCTTCTCGATCGTCTTCGTGAGCGAATTGATCCAGACGGCTCGGACGCCTTCGAAATTCCCGGTGCCCAGGGCAAAGATTCGCTCCCCACCGTTGGCGGGCCGGATGGAGAATCTGAAGTTCTCGTCTGTATCTGCACCGTAGTATTCCTCAAATATTCCAAAGATGTCGATTGTGTGTTGTCGTTCCCCATCGATCTCCGTGACCGTGATATCGCCCGAGCGGGATGGTGTCAGAATCCACTCACCGTCGGTCGAGAAGTAGGGCCTCTCCGTGACGTACTTCAGGTCGATGCTGCGAACGAGTTGCCCGTCCTCGAGTCGATGCAGGTTCACGATTTTGAAGTCGGGCGAAGGGGTGTTGTAGAGCTGGCTGTGCGGCGAGACTCCACTGACGAAGTTCACGACTCTCGATTTATCGACGAGGACCGTGCGACGGCGATCAACCACAACATGGCCACCATCGATGAGGGCTGCCACGAGGTTGCCCTCCGGGGTAATCCGTGGGTGTAACACGTCTCCAAACAGAGAAATCGAAGGCGATGCCACGATGCCATCGCTACCCCAGAACCTGATCTCGCCGTTGGCGCCGCCCGTGATCAGGCGGCCATCACTTGAGAACTGGATTGTGTCAACACGGTCTTCGTGTGCCCCGATGATTACGGGCGCCTCGCCGCCGCTCTGGTCGTGAATCACCGTCGATCCAGAGGCATAACCAATGGCCAGTCGGCCGTCACCCGAGGCTGCCACTGCCCGAACCTCACCGATCTGATCGTCGATACGCTGGAGGAGCTTCCCGGAGGCGACGTCGATCACGTCGACCGGGAAATCGTGTCCGCCCTCAATCGGAAGCAGGGCGACGACCGCCACGGACCCGTCTGGGGTCAGTACGGCATGCAATGAAGCAAACCCCGCGCCGGGGTCGTAGTTCAGAATCTCAGCACCGGAGGCGATATCAAACGCCTGCACCACATCGGTCGCGTGACTCAGCACGACCTTGCCCGCATCGTCGATATCCAGCACCCCGAATTCCGATCCGGTGTCGATCCGTCCGGCGATCTCGTCGCCGCTGGTGTTGATGAACGTCAGGTGGCCGTCGGGCAGGCCGACAGCGGTGACCGAGCCATCTCCGGACATCGTGAGTTTCCGGATCTGCCCGCCGACATTGTGGACATCCGCAACGTTCTCGCCCGAACTCACATCGAACCAGACCACCTCGCCGGTGCTCAGAGCAGCTGACACGCCCAGTTCGCCATCAGCTGTGAAGTCTGTCCATGAGACGTCAGCAATCGGCTGGGGGAAGATTCCGAGATAGCCGGGGTCACCGGCGATGGAACGGTGTACCGCAGTCGAAGTGGCGATGCCCTCGTTGCGTCGACTGGCTTCGAGCGCCAGCAGAATCGCTCGGTCGGGTTCTCGGTCGAATTCGCTCGCCGACACAGCGATCAGACGCTCGAGATCGGTTGCCTTCTCAGATTCGATCGCCCTGTTACGCAGAACGAGGGCGATGCCACCCGCTGCGACGGCGGCGACCAACAATACCGACGCTGCAGCGAGCAGTCTGCGCAGGCGACGGTTCTGCGCGCGATCCCGAGCTGCAGCGGCCTCACGCTCGGCGTCCTCCGCAGCAGCGGAATCCTTCGAGGCCGTGATCCAGCGGAGCTCGGACTCGTTGAGCAGGTCGGGCCGCCGCTCAGCGAGTTCAACCACCGTCTGCAGTCTGCCGCCACGAGCGAGTTCGCCGAGGTCCTGACCCGACGTCTGCCATGATTGGGAGCCAGTGGTGACCGTCTCGACCACCCGCAGGTCATCTTGATCCTGGTCGAGCCAGGGTGTGAGCCGGGGCCAATCTCGCAACAATGCTTCGTGAGCTACCTCAACAGTTGCCTCGCGGGATGTCGGGTCTCGGTCGCTCGCTAGAAGCCGTGCCTCGATGAACTCATCCAACAACCGGAGGGTTCGGGGGTCGTCACCGAACTCGGACCGGAGCGCCCGACGTCGCGTGCGAGAATCGCGACCGCCATGCACGACCAGCCGACCAAAGATCCGACGAGCCGCCGCCTCGTCTTCAGAGTCTCCCGCATCGATGATTCGATCCGCACGCACCGCGAGTGCGCCGGTCAGGCGCCCCAGCGTCTCGTGAGCCGAGGCCAACATGAGACCCGAAACACGATGCGTGTACAGCTCGGTGAGAGCAAACTGCAACAGCGGAAGGGTCGATGGCCTGTGGGAAACCTCGGCCACGAGCTCGGCGGTAAGCGCCGGCTCCACCTCCACGCCGACGGCTCGAGCCGGTCGGACGATCGCTTGTTCGAGCTCTTCCGGGGACATCGGACCGACCGGAATCGCACCGCGGTGCAGCAGGTCGGCGATCTCTCGCACTTGAAGCGGATCGTCGTAGTGATCGGCTCGGAGCGTAG
>JBLYYW010000281.1:0-4686 GCA_048550155.1 Acidimicrobiales bacterium
CTTGTGGCCCACGCCGGCCAGTCCCTCCAGGAAATCCCAGTCGGGCAGGATCTCGCCGCCGGCGTCCACGATCTGGAACGCCATCTTCGAGAGGTTCTTCGCCTTCTGGGGGGCCAAGCCGATTTCCTTGATGATTTCCTGGATGTCCTCGGGTGCAAGCTCGGTCATCTTCTCGGGTGTATCCGCAACCGCGAACAGCTTCGGCGTGACTTCGTTTACCTTCTTGTCGGTGGTCTGAGCCGACAACATGACGGCGACAAGCAAGGTGTACGGGTCCCTGTGATTCAGCGGAACAGGCGGGTCAGGGTAGAGATCGTCGAGAATCTCGCCGATTCGGTCGGCCTTTTCCGCACGCTTCATACCGAGCAGTCTAGGAAGCGAGGAGCTGAAGGGATCGGGCCGGGAGCCCCCAGTCGGAGAGCTGGGTCCGCGTCACGTGCTGGTGGTTGGGCGTTCAGGATGGCGTGCGGAGGATGCAGAACTGATAGTGCAGATCGTCCAAACTGCTTTCCCAGGTGTGGAACTGCTCGATGGCTCCGTGGGGCGTCAGAAGACTCTGCAGCGCCTCGTCGGATCGATACCAGTACTGACGCCTTGGTTCGAACGTGTCGTCTCGCTGGGTCGTCTCCAGGTCGACACCACCCCAGACACCGATTGCCACGGGGCTACCAGGCCGAACGACCCGGACCATCTCTTCCATCGCTCGTTTGAACACGACATCGGGCATGTGGAGCAGGGTGCTCATAGAGTACGCGGCGTCAAATGAGTGGTCGTGAAGCGGTAGGTCGCGACCCGACCCTGCGAGCGCAAACAGCCCTTTTGCTCGACAGAGCTTCGAGCTCGCAGTCGACAGATCAACGGCAACGACAGTGAAGCCGTTCTGTCGCAGCGCGGCGCCATCGTGACCTGCGCCGGCTCCTACGTCGACCAGCACGGACCGGTTCTCGTCCATCAGCACACCGGCGAAAAGGTCTCGATCACGTTGGCGTTCGGTGGGAACAGCGCGCGCTTCTCGTACCGGAGCTTGCTGATCATAGAAACGGGCAAGATCTCGTTCGAGTTCGTTCATTGGGCCGTGATGTTCAGGAGCGCAGGGTCTCAGAGGGTGATTCACCGAACGTATCGCGGTAGGTGACGCTGAAGCGACCTAGATGATGGAATCCCCATCGACTCGCCACCGCGCTGACCGTGACGCCCGAACCCGGAGCGGCATCGGCCAGGTCCGCACGTGCCCGCTCCAAGCGTCGGGTCCGGATGTACTGGGTGGGAGACTGTTGCAGGTCTTCGCTGAAGAGTTTCTGTAGCGTCCTCACACTGACCCCGGCTGAGTTCGCAACCATACGCACGTCGAAGTCTTCGGACAGGCGTTGTTCGATGAAGTCCCGAGCGTCAATGACCGCTCTTCGCTCCGGACGCAGGTGACCCGACAGCAGATCGTGATAGTTCGAGCGGTGGCTGTACAGCAGCGAACCGATGATGATTTCCTCGAGTTGTCCCTGACCGACCGAGTTGTGAAGCAGCGAGTTCCGGTCGAGGATTTCGGTTTGCATCAGCTGGACCGCCATGTTCCACCGGGTCGCGCTGGGCCTGGTCAAGTCGAAGCCGGCGTCGAAGTGGATCGGGTTTCGAACCACTCGGCCCAGAATTCGAGAGAGGTGCCGTTCGACAGCCGGACGCTCGATTCGAACGATCATGTGAGCACAGTCGTGCGTCGCATCGATCCGCACCCGTGACCGAGGCGAGAGCACCGCCGCCCCGACCGGAGACGTCTCGATCTGTTGGCCTTCAGCGACTACGACCGCGGATCCGGCTGTCGGAAGCAGAACCAGGAACGAGTCCACCAGCTCCTGAACATCGATGGTGACGCCAATGGAGTAGTCGAGGTACCCGAATGCAACATCGCGGATCAGTACCCCGTGGAGCGATGCGTTGAAATCTTCGGGTCGGCCATCGGTGACGACGACCCGATGGCTGCCCCACATGTCACGGCCATAGATCGCCGCTTCGGCCGGATTGGAGGCGGCGTAGATGCCGTGGGGCTCCAACGATGCGGGCAGGCCGCGTGGTTTGAGCCGCGGCTGGGGCCGGTGCGTCGTGCGGGAGGTGTTGAGGGTCTGGAGTCGGGTGAGTCGACCGGGCAAGGGGACCTCTGGAAGTTGTGCCAGACGCCACTCGGATGGTGGCGGCGCATACTGGATAACACCTTTTCGTGATCTGTACCACTTGCGGATATGGGATGCGTTATTCGGATAGTGCCGGCTCGTATGGCGGACTAGCTTCGCTTGGGAGGGACCAACTGAAAGGGGCATGCGTGTGACATCCACCGAGATGCACTCGACGGAATCCCAACCGATGGACGCGGTTCGGGAACGAATGAACGATCCGGCCGTGGCGGCTTCGCTCGTCACCCTGCTCGACAACGCAGAGCTGTTGTCCACACTTGTTCTAGGGCTCAGCGGTCTGGTCGGCCGTGGCGAAATGATCATGGACTCTGTGGCCGAGGGAGTTCACGACTTCAAAGCCTCGGGAGGCACGATCAGACCCGAGGGTGTTCCTTCCATGCAGGAGATTGGTGCGCTCACCGCCCAGCTCGCTGACGCTACCCCGCTCATCGCCGACGCCCTGAACTCATCGATCGCCCGTCCCGAGACCATCGACTTTCTGGCCATGCTCAGCGAAGCGGCCAACGACGGTGTGAAGGCAGCCAACTCCAAGCCGTTTGAGAAGCGAGGGATCATCGGCCTCAGCAAGGTGTTGAGAGAAGACGAGGTTCAGAGGGGCCTCGACATGTTCATCGAAATCGCGCGTTCGCTCGGACGCCACCTGGACGCCAGAGCGTCGGGCTAACGGAAAGGATCACACACCAATGGCATCAGTGCTCTGGCTTCACGGAGGCGCATGCAGTGGCAACACCATGTCGTTTCTCAACGCCGATGAACCCAATGTGGTCGACCTCATCGTCGATTTCGGGTTGGACATCGTCTGGCACCCGTCGCTGGGAATGGAACTCGGTGACAACGCGCAAAAGATCTTCAACGATTGTGTGAGCGGGGAGCGAGAACTCGACATCTTCGTCTTCGAAGGAACCGTGATCGAAGGTCCGGACGGATCTGGCCGCTACAACATCTTCGCTGATCGACCCATGAAGGACTGGGTCAACGATTTGGCGGCCGCAGCCAGCATCGTGGTTGCCATCGGCGACTGTGCGTGTTGGGGAGGCATCCCCGCCACCGAGCCGAATCCCACCGACTCCACCGGGCTCCAGTTTCACAAGCGAGCCAAGGGCGGCTTCCTCGGTGGTGACTTTGTTTCCAAGGCCGGTCTCCCGGTCATCAATATCCCCGGCTGCCCTGCCCACCCGGACTGGATCACCCAGATCCTCGTTGCCCTGGCCACCGGTCGAACCGCCGACATCGCCCTCGACGATCTTCACCGACCGCAGACGTTCTTCAAGACCTTCACCCAAACCGGGTGCACACGGGTCCAGTTCTTCGATTACAAACAGTCCACGTTGTCCTTCGGCGAGGGAACCAGAACCGGCTGCCTGTTCTATGAATTCGGCTGCCGTGGGCCGTTGACCCACAGTCCCTGCAATCGCATTCTGTGGAACCGTCAAAGTTCCAAGACCCGGGCCGGCATGCCATGCCTGGGGTGCACCGAACCGGAATTTCCGTTCATGGAATTGGCTCCTGGCACGGTGTTCAAGACCACCAAGGTCAACGGGGTCATCCCCAAAGAGGTGCCCGAAGGAACCGATCACCTCACGTACATGGCTCAGGCCGCCGTCGCCAAGGTGGCAGCGCCCGAGTGGTCCAAAGAAGACATGTTCGTCGTCTGATCCGGTTGAAAGGGAACCTCACAAATGTCAACTATTGATCTCAATGTCAGCCCGCTCGGACGGGTCGAAGGTGATCTCGACGTCCGCGTGACGATCGACGACGGTGTCGTCAGCTCGGCCTGGACCACAGCAGGTATGTTCCGCGGGTTCGAGATGATCCTGAAAGGTAAGGATCCTCAGGCGGGGCTCATCGTGACGCCGCGAATCTGTGGGATCTGCGGAGGTAGCCATCTCTACAAGAGTGCCTATGCGCTCGACACCGCGTGGCAGACCCACATGCCACACAACGCCACGCTGATACGGAACATCGCACAGGCATGCGAAACGTTGCAGAGCATCCCTCGCTACTTCTACGCCCTGTTCGCCATCGACCTCACCAACAAGAACTATGCCAAGTCGCCGCTCTATGAGGAGGCCGTACGCCGGTTTGCTCCCTACGTGGGCACTGCGTACCAGAAAGGCGTCGTTCTCAGCCAGAAACCGGTCGAGGTCTATGCCATGTTCGGCGGTCAGTGGCCCCACTCGAGCTTCATGGTGCCTGGTGGTGTCATGTGTGCGCCGACATTGGCCGAGGTCACCCGGTCGGTTGCGATTCTCGAGAACTGGAAACGCAACTGGCTCGAGGCAGAGTGGCTCGGTTGTTCGGTCGAACGATGGCTCGAGATCTCGTCCTGGGAAGAGATGTTGGCGTGGGTCGATGAGAACGAGAGCCAACACAACAGCGACTGCGGCTTCTTCATTCGCTACTGCATGGACATCGGTCTCGACAAGTACGGCCAAGGTGTCGGCAACTACATCGCTACCGGCACCTACTTCGAGCCCTCGCTGTATGAGAACCCTACGGTCGA
>JBLYYW010000282.1:0-7668 GCA_048550155.1 Acidimicrobiales bacterium
AAGGGTGGACCAAACTCCACGTCGCCGAACACTTCCTGATGTGTGGCGAGGGTGCTTTGCGTGGTGTGTACAACCGGCCGGTGAGCCTGAAACGATGGACAAAAGGCGTGGGCGAGGACCCGTTCTTCGTGAAGCGAGCACCAAAGAACGCGCGCAGCACCGTTGATGTTCGCTTCCCCTCGGCGCGGCCCGGCCGGATGTTCCTGCCTCTCGATGTGGGTGATGTGCTCTGGATGGCGCAGATGAATTGTCTCGACTTCAATCCTTGGAACGCCCGCGGCGACGACATTGACCATCCTGACGAACTCCGCATCGATCTCGATCCCGCCGACGGCTTCGACTTCGAAGCCGCTCGTGATGTCGCCGCAGCTGCCAATGAACTGCTCACCGAGCTTGGATACCAGTCCTATCCGAAGACATCGGGCAATCGCGGTATTCATATCTATGTCCGAGTCGCTCCCGAATGGGACTACTTCCAGATGCGGCGGGCGGTCCTTGCTTTCGCCAGAGAACTCGAGCGCCGCCACGAGTTGGCGACCACCGCCTGGTGGAAGGAAGAGCGCAACGGCATCTTCATCGACTACAACCAAGTGGCTCGTGATCGAACCGTCGCCTCTGCGTACAGCATTCGGCACACCGGATTCGTGTCAACACCTTTTGCGTGGGACGAACTCGCAACTATCGATCATCGTGCGTTCGACCTGATGACCTTCAAGGACCGCTGGCAAGACGTCGGTGACCTGACCGAGGGCATCGACGATGTTGAGTATCGCCTCGACACTCTGCTGGAAATGGTGGCCGCCGACGAAGCCGACGGGATCGGCGATGCCCCGTGGCCGCCCCACTACCCAAAGATGCCCGGTGAGCCGCCCCGGGTGCAACCCTCCAAGATGCGCAAAGAGAACTGGGAGTGAGCGTATTCGACGAGATTGGCGGCGACATCAACTAGGTCCCAAACCACCAATCGCCCCGAGCCATGGGAAGTGAAGCTCGGGGCGATTGATGCGAGGTGGACTCGCTAGCTTGTTCTAGTTGTCATCGTCGTCATCGTCGTCATCGTCGTCATCGTCATCGTCATCGTCGCCGTTGCCGTGACCACTGTTGTCATCGTCATCGTCATCGTCATCGTCATCGTCGCTGTTGCCGTGACCACTGTTGTCATCGTCGTCGTCATCGTTGCCGTGACCACTGTTGTCATCGGAGCTGTCGTCGTCGGAGCTGTCGTCGTCGGAGCTCTCGTCATCCATGCGGTCGCGGACCCGAATCCTGACCTCACCGTCTTCGAGCTCAGCGTTGAACTGGATCCGACGAGAGCCGTTGCGGAAGTCAGCCTCGACTTCACGGCCCGAGGAAACCTCAACCTCTGTGGACCAGCCCGGTGCTGCATTGATCGAGACGATCGTGAGGCTCGAGCTGCTGGCTGTGATGGTCACAGTGCCGCCGGCTCCTGCCTCGTAGGTCACGGTGCTAGAGCCATCGGCTGGAGGCATCGTTGTCGAGGTATCGGGAACAGTCGTCGAGGTCGTGGATGTATCCGGGACGGTGGTCGATGTTGTGGACGTGTCGGGAAGCGTTGTAGTGGTGGCTCCGCCGCCATCATCGGCCCGCTCGCGGACCCGAATCCTGACCTCACCGTCTTCGAGCTCAGCATTGAACTGGATCCGCCGGGTGCCGTTACGGAAGTCGGCTTCGACTTCGCGGCCCGCCGCTACCTCGACCTCGACAGCCCATCCTTCGGCTGCCTCAGCGGCAACGATGGAGAGGGCAAGCCCGTCGGATGCGACCGTAACTGTGCCCGCATCGCCGACCTGATAGACGACGGTCTCTGCGGGGCCAGCCGCGGGGAGAGTCGTTGAGGTCGGCGAGGTGGTTGATGTGCTCGTAGTTGAGCTTGACGATGGGCTGGTCATTGCAGAACCGATGCCTACGGCCATGAGAACGGCGAGGACTGTGCCGATTACTGCTGTCATTCGCTTGAACATCTCTGTCTCCTTTGCTTTGATGCTGGAGCCAGAATGCCGGGAGCAATGTTCGAGGGTCCTCCTCCGCTGGTTAGGAAAACCTCTTTTCGAAATCGCCCTGAAACCCGGCAGGAATCAGCGGACCAGCGCCGGGCCGCCGCCTGCCAGGGGCAGCAGCACCCGCACCACCGTGCCGGAGGGATCACCGGGCTCCCAATGCGCCTGACCACCAACCGCCTCTGCCGTGCGGCGCACGATGTCGACTCCCAGGCCTGTCGATTCACCACCACTGGCACCGCGTTCGAGAAGGCTGCTGTCGGTGATCCCGGGACCATCGTCGGCAACTGTCAATTCTGCGAACCGATCGTCGAGGACGTCCAAGACGACCCGGTAGCCGGTCCCCGCCGGAGTGTGCGCAAAGACATTGCCGAGCAGAGCGTCGACCATGGCCTCGAACTCGGCCGGGTCGCCAATCACCACACATGTCTCCGGGACCACATCGAGACTCCATTTGCGATCCTGATCGGCGGCCAGCGAGCCCCAGTAGTCGACCCGCTCTGCGACGATGCCAGAGATATCGGCCACAACGCCCTCGGTAGCCCGAACCGAGCGACGAGCTTCCCTGATCACGTGACTAACGACGCGTTCGAGTTCGTCGACATCGGCATGGAGACGGCTCACATCAACACTGTTACCCATCGCTTCGATATCCAGCTTGAGTGCGGTCAACGGAGTTCTCAGTCGATGGGAGATGTCGGCCGCCGTTTCTCGCTCCCGGTCCATCAGGGTGCTCACCCTCCCGGTTAGAACGTTGAATGCAGAGCCGACTTCGGCAAGCTCGCTGGGACCACCCGGCTCCACAGCGACGGTTAGCTCCCCCTTGCCCAACCGGTGGGTCGCCTCAACCAATTCATTGATCGGCTGCACGACGGCTCGACCCATGCGGTCGGCCACAACGAACGCCAATGCCATCAGACCCAGGCCTAATGCACCCAGAACGACCCACGACGAGGCCACGTTCTGAGTAAGGACGGCATCAGGGACCCAGATTGTGACCACCCACGGAGACCCGGCACCGCGCAACACAGGCACAACCACCGCTTGCCCACCCTCGAGCGGCTGTCGATATGCCTGCCCGAGATCACGTGCCCGCGTTAGATCGATCCCGACCGGAAGCGGTGCCCCCAGCACGCTCTGATCCGACAAGGTCACCGAAGTATCGGGGGCAGCCGCCAGCGTTGCCTCTAGAGCCGTGATCGAGTCGGGTCCACCATCGATCGTCGATGCGAAACGGGCCACGGTCTGCGCTTCACGCTCGGCGGCATTCATCGCCCGGTCGACGGCAAGGTCGCGAACGAGGACTGCCAATGGCACCAGGAAGGCAAGGATCACAATCGAGGTAATCGAGAGGGCATAGAGCGATAGCCAGCGCCTCACGAATCAGGGCTCACGAGCTTGACGCCGACACCGTGCACGGTGACCAGGTAGCGCGCCTCGGCGGCAGACTCTCCAAGTTTGCGGCGGAGCACCGAGAGGTGAACATCGACCGTCTTGTCGGCACCGCCGTATGGCTGACGCCACACCTCGGCAAGCAACTCTCGCTTGGAGACAACAACGCCGATTCGCTCGGCCAGGTAAGCCAGGAAGTCGAACTCCTTCCTGGTTAGCTCGAGTGACTGGCCCGACATGGTGGCGACCCGCTGCTCGGCGTCGACGGTCAACTCCCCGACAGTGATCGGACCGCGTGCGCTACCGCCGGCCACCCGTCGCATGATTGCCTCGATGCGGGCCTGGAGCTGCGCTCCGGAGAACGGCTTAACCACGTAGTCGTCCGCACCGTCACGCAGGATGCGCACTATCTCTTGCTCTTCGTCGCGAGCTGTCGCCACAATCACGGGAACGT
Organism: Acidimicrobiales bacterium; assembly: GCA_048550155.1. GTDB lineage: Bacteria > Actinomycetota > Acidimicrobiia > Acidimicrobiales > SZUA-35 > JABDIY01. The sequence continues at coordinate 3,865 of JBLYYW010000282.1, forward strand.
CGCTGACCGCCCTGATCATCTTGAGAACCTGGCCTCCATCGATGTCGGGTAAGCCGAGATCGAGGATCACAACGTCGAAGCCACCCTCGGCAGCACGTTGCACCCCGTCCATTCCGGACGAAAGCGATTCCACGTTGTGACCGACGTCGGCAAGGAAATTGGCGAGGCCCTGCCGGATCGCTTGGTCATCTTCGATAATCAGTACTGATGGCATCGCGACATCCTATTGCCGACGGTTGACTCGCGACCACGAAAGACAGCCGAATTAGGGAATGCCTAACCTTTCTCGGAGAGACGTCTAATGGATCGAATGAGATAGTCAACAGATGCCGAAGTGGACCAAATTCGCCGTGGGATGGGCAATCGCCACAACCGTCGCGCTTGCATTCTCTTGGGGGGCAGTCGCCCAGGTCCGCAATCGCGTCATCCAGCCATCGGTCGAGATCCCTACTACTGCGGCATTGGCCACAACTACCGCACCTCCACCCGAGGTCACGACATCCACACCCCGAGTCGTGACGCTCGAGCCAGAACTTGCCGACACAACAACTTCAACAACGGCCACCGCAACCACTGAGGGGACCCAGGAGACGACCGCGCCGACCCCGACGACGGGACCGACAACAACATCACCCACAACCACAACCGCGGGGCCGACAACAACGTCGACTACAACCACGACGCTGCCCCCAGCGACGACAACGACAAGTACAACCGCACCACCTCAAACCCAGACATCAAGCTATACGTTGGTTGGCGGCGTGGTCACGATCAGCCATGCTCCGGGTGTGGTCAACTTCGTCTCTGCGATTCCGCAACCAGGATTCAGCACCGACCCCAGAGAGACGGGACCGGATCGGGTTCGTATCCGGTTCGAAAGCCAAGATCACACGTCAGATTTCCGCGCCGAGTGGGAGGGTGGCGAGCTGAAGATCACCCAGAACGAGAGCGGCGAAGACTGAGCAACCCGGCTAACGGGCGGCGAGGATGCGCTCCCGGACCTCGGGCGGGATCACCGAATCCGGGTCACGGTGCTCGGCAAGCCCGGCGTGGGTGTCGACCAGCGCCCCATACAGGGGCGGGCAAGTCGGGCACACTGCAAGGTGGGCTTCCACCATCGTCGCGGTGCCGACTTCGAGCACACCGTCTAGATAGTCAGAAACGTGCTGTCTGGCATCCCAACATTTCATCGGTATCTCCTTGAGCATCATCCGACGTTCGTGGCCTTCCGCAAGAGCATCGACCAGCATCATCCGTCCCCGGCGGAGCCGTTGCTTGGCCGCGGGTAGCGAAATGCCCTGCAGGTCGGCGATCTCTCTCACCTTCCACTGCTCAACGTCATGGAGCACAACCGCGGTTCGATACCCAAAGGGCAGCCTGGCCAACGCGTCTTCTAGCTCTTCCCTGGTTTGAGCACGCTCCGCCACTGCAGCAGGATCGACGGTGTATTCGTCGGCATGCCACTTCTCTTCGACCTCTTCGACGACTATCTCCTTGCTGGAACGGCGCACCCGATCGATCGCCAGATTGTGCAGAATGCGGCGTAGCCACGGTCCCAGGGCATCTCCCCGGAACTGCTCCTGCCGATCAAGCGCACGGATGAAAGTGTCCTGCACCAAATCGGCGGCCAAGTGGGAGTCTCGAGTCACCGCAAGGGCGAACCCGTAGAGGTCATCGAGATGGGCGGCGAGTTCGTCTGCTTCAACCATGGGTCAGCTTCTGGGTACGTTGGCGTATCCAACGAGACCGAGACCGATCGCCAAGAGTAACCACGAGGGACCCGTCACAGCACCAACGACAGCAAGTAGTGCACCGGCGACCGTCCACACGGTTCTGTCACTGTTGCTCCGCTTCGAAACGGATGCGACATCACCTTCGGCAACTGCGGCAAATAGCTCTCGCAATTCCGTTTTGGTGCGACGGCCGGTGAACCGGGCGACTTCTACGCCGGACTTCACCGCGATGAGCGTCGGTGTGCCCAGCACGCGCAGGTCGGCGGCTTCTTCGGTGCGGACGGTGGCGTCGAGCACGACCAGATCGACCCGATCGTCAAACTCGTTCGCCACTGCATCGAGGTCGGGCTGCATCGCCCGACACTCGACACAATGCGGTGCCATCACCTCGACGAGGGTGGGTTGCTCAAAGGTGGTCAGCAGACTCGTCATAGCTGGCTACGCAACCTCACGGTTGGTGCGGAACTTCAGAATCGCATAGGCGGGGCACCAGCCAACGAGACCGGTGATGAGGGGAACAAAACCGAGGATTCCGAGGAAGGTGCCAAAACCGCCGCTAACGGTGCCGGAGAACCCGAGGTAGATCAGGACCACACCGAGAACTACCCGTGCGATTCGGTCCCAGCTTGCTTCATTCTTTGACATTGCATTCTCCTTCTCAAGCGTCTGTCGGGTTAAAGACGAACGAGCAGGCAATTTGGATACATCGGGTTGGTTTGGGCTAGGCGTTAAGGGCGTCAAGCTCGATCCGGGCGGCGGCGGCGAGGTCCTTGCGGTGCACGCCGAGGGTCTCGAGGGCACGGGCGGTGCTTCCTGCTTCTGCCTCTGCCGCAACGAGAATGATGTAGGCACCGTAGAGCTGCGACTTCTCTTTCTTGACCAGCTTGACGACCTTCTTGAAGACGTTCTGGCTCGAGCCTTTCGATTTCATCGGTCCCTTGGGGTCGGGTGGTTCCGGAAGCTGGCTGTCGATCCTCCCGTCCTCAGGAGCGATCCCAATCGCACGCAACGCCTCGGCGTGCTGATCGTTGATCGCCTTGCGGAACGCATGAGGATCCACACCGACCCGCTTGAACGCACGCGCCGCTGAGCCATCCGGCAGATCAAATGCGGCCAATACCAGATGCTCGGTGCCGTACTCGGCCTCGCCTACCAACGCCGCTTCCTTCTCTGCCGCGGTGAACAAAGTGTTCATCGTCCGAATATCCTGAATCGGCTTCCTGCGGCTCATCGGCGTGCCTTTCTGGTCTGGTCTTTCCTGATACGACGGGCAAGGCGCTTGTGTGCGGCCTGCGGGGTGACCCCTAACGAATCGGCGATCAGCGCCCACGACCATCCGTCGTCGATGGCGACCTGGACTGCGGCTAGCTCCAGCCGATCGGCCGTCCTCCTCATCGAAACGACCGCGGCCAGAGCGACAGCCGGGTCATCCGGATCGGGTATGTCTACCAAGTTACTCATAGCATCAACCTTAGTTGATGAGAAGGGATCTATCAACTATGGTTGACGCCGCAACCGACACGGAGCCGACATGATCCCAGCCAAGATGACGAGACGGACTGCGCCCATCTTTGCCTTGATCATGATGCTGGCGGCATGTTCTGGTGCCGATCCAATCACCACGACAACCGTCGCATCCACAGCAACCACGGTGTTTGATCTCGATGCGCTCGTCACCGATTTTGTGGGCGACAGCGACGGCGGGGCGGCGGTGCTCATCGTGCGCAACGGCACTACGACAACCGCGACCACAGGAAATGCCGACTCCTCAGGCAGGGCAATCAACATCGCGACGCCGTTCCGGGTTGGCAGCATCTCCAAGCCGTTCGTGGCCACCATGGTGATGCAGATGGTCGACGAGGGGCGGGTCGACATCGACCAACCGCTGGCGACCTACCTACCCAACACCGAGATCGGAGCCGGTGCGACAGTCCGTTCCTTGCTCGGCCACACGACCGGGATCCCGAATTACACCGATCAACCTGGGTTTTTCGCCGAGGTTCTTTCTGATCCCGCACGCACGTACACGCCCACCGAGGTGTTGTCGTTCGTGGCCGATCCTCCAGCCACC
>JBLYYW010000283.1:0-6198 GCA_048550155.1 Acidimicrobiales bacterium
ATGGGGGTACTGGACCGTCTCAGCACCCTTGGTGACGGTCTTCACGACCTCTTTCAGCGTGATCCCAAGACCACTCACAACACCCGGAACTAATCCCATTGTTTCATTGCCTCCACTCGCCTGCATTGCGCGCCGGTTCCCCTGCGCTTCGCCGTACGCCCGTTCTTCCTGCCCGGAGGGCATGAGGGCGTTGCTGTGTGAAACGGTGACAACCACATGAGCGGTTGGTGTCACGCCCGGAGGCGGAGCCTCCGTGGCGACTGAACGGCCCCAGGAGGGACAGCACAGCCTCTGCCTGATGCGGCGCAATCGGTCTACCCAGCATGCTCGAGCCCATCAGAACGCCACCTTCAGTACGCCGGTGGCGGCGATGTTCAGCAGCGAGATGGGAATGAGGACCTTCCATGCGAACTTCTGGAGTTGATCTTCACGGAACCGGGGGTAGGTGAAGCGGACCCAGTAGATGATGAAGGTCAAGACCAACATCTTGATGGCCATCACAGCGGGTCCGATGAAGTTGAACCAGTTGCTGTTGATGTCGATCCCCAGGAGGTCCGAGAGGAACGGCGGGACGGCCCAACCTCCAAGGAACAGAACCGAGGCGAGGAATCCAAAGATCGCCGCAGTCGCGAATTCGCCGATGAAGAACATCAGGAACCGGAAGCCCGAATACTCGGTGAGGTAACCGGAGACGAGTTCTGACTCGGCGATCGGCATGTCGAACGGCGCCTGGGTCAGTTCGGCTTGCACTGCGATCATGAAGATGAGGAACCCGACGAACTGGGTGAGAATGTAGGGCAGACCGATTCCGCCGAAGCCGAAGATTTCGGTGTGGTACTGGGAGTACACGATGCCTTGCAGGCTCAATGTGCCAGCCTGGATGACCACACCGACGATCGCCAGAATCAGCGGAAGTTCGTAGGCGATGAGCTGGCCCGCAGCGCGCAAGCCACCCATCAACGAGTACTTGGAAGCGCTGGCCCAGCCGGCCATGAGGATGCCGACCACGCTGATGCTCGTGACCGCCATTGCGTAGAAGACGCCGGCGCCGTCGAAGTTGCGGGCGTCGAAGGTACCCGTGTCCAACGATGCGAACCCAGCATCAGGGCCGAAGGGAATCACCAGGGCGAGAAGAAAGGTCGAGGTGAGGACCACGTAGGGCGCCAGGGCGAAGACCGTGCGATCGGCTTTGGCGGGGAAGATGTCTTCTTTCTGAAGGTTCTTGCCGACCTCAGCCAGCAGCTGCATGGTTCCGTAGGGGCCGGCTTCCATGGGACCCAGACGGGACTGCATGAACGAAACCATCTTGAACAGATACAGGTACACCGTGGTGCCGGCGGGCAGCAGGACCACCGCGAGTACCGCGAGTACCTTGATGGGCCACTCCCAGAAGCCGATGTCGGCCGCGAGCATCGGGTTTTGCAGCAGCGAGATCAACGGTCGATGTCTCCCAGGATGAAGTAGAGACTGGCGAGGATAGTGATCACATCGGGAACAAAGGTCCCCTTGAGCACCCACGGCGCGATCGACATGTTGGAGAAGCTCGCCGAACGAATCTTCACCCGAAACGGGGTGAGCTCGCCCTGCGAGATCACGTAGTAACCCATCTCGCCCAACGGGTTCTCCGTAGCGACATAGGCCTCACCCTCGGGAACCTTGATGATCCGGGGAACTTTGGCCATGATCGGCCCTTTGGGCATGCTGTCGAGCAACTGCTCCACGATGTTGCAGCTTTCCCGCACCTCCTGAAGCCGAACCCAACTGCGAGCAAATGCGTCGCCATCGGGATGGGTCCACACCTGCCAGTCAGCCTGGTCATAGACCAATCCGTTCGGCTGGTCCCGACGGAGATCCCAATCGATCCCGGACCCGCGAGCGTTGGCACCGGACAAGCCGTAGCTGAGCGCCACATCGGCCGGGATCACGCCGATCCCACGGGTCCTGGCCTCGAAGATCTCGTTTCCGAACAGCAGGCCTTCGATCGTGTCGCAGAAGTCTCGAATCTTGCGCACCGAGATCTTGGTCTCGCTGATCCAGCCGGCCGGGAGATCGTCCTTGACCCCACCGATGCGATCGAAGTTCGGGTGGAAGCGCCCGCCGGTTGCGGACTCGATCTGATTCAGTACGTGTTCGCGATCCCGGAAGGCGTAGAAGACCGGCGTCAGCGCGCCGAGCTGCACACCGAGGTCGCCGAGGAACAGCGTGAGGTGAGCCATCCGGGCCATTTCGAACAGGATGGTGCGGATGTACTGGGCTCGAGGCGGTGCTTCGATGTCCATCAACCGCTCGCAGGCGAGAATGAAGGGTACTTCGTTGGCGAAGCTGCCGAGCCAGTCGATCCGGTTGATGAGTGTCGTGACCTGGGGGTACGTGCGTACTTCGGTGAGCTTCTCATATCCCCGATGCATGTAGCCCATGATCGGTTCGGCCTCGATGACCTGCTCGCCGTCGAGCCGGGCAACGATACGAAGCGTGCCGTGGGTCGCAGGGTGCTGCGGGCCGATGTTGAGGGTCATGCCCTCGGTCTCGAGCTCGAGGTTGACGCGCGCTTCCGCGGCCTGGGAAGCCACATAGGCCATCTGTCGACGGTCGCTTACCGCGGTCATGACGCGTCTCCCTTGGCTTCCCGGCTGCGCTTCAACAGGTGCTCGGGGATGCCGGCGATGTCGGCAGCATCGGTCTCTTCGCCGACCGGCGCAACGCTAGGGACAGGCTCCGGCGTTGCTTCCTCGATAACAGGTTGCTGCACCTCCGCGACCGCAGTCTCCGATGCGGGCGCATCACCGGCCTCCACGTTCTCGAGCGAAGGTGCGTCGGGCTCCTCCGGCTCGGGCATGGGTTCGACATCCACGATGCCGGGCCACGGCTTGATCATGCGGGCCAGCAGGGGGAAGTCTTTGCGCATCGGATTCCCTTCGAAATCCGTTGGCAGATACAGAGGACGTAGGCCAGGGTGTCCGGCGAAGTTGATGCCGAACATCTCCCACACCTCGCGCTCGTGCCAGTCGGCGCCCGGATAGGTGCGGGTCCAGGTCTCCATGGTGAGATCGTCGCCAACATCGGTCTTGAGTGTGAGCCCAATGTTGGTTGTGAGGCTGAAGACCCGGGCAAACAATTGAAATCTCGTGTCGCCACCGGCGACCCCGGTCACTATCTCGGCCGGTTCGTTCGTCTCGTCGTCTGCTGCGTCAACCGCAGCATCCATAGAACGGCCAAAGGGTGACGGCAACCAGTCGATCGCGCTCAGGAAATCGAAGAACCGGAACCGCTGTCCCTCGCGGAGGTACCCAGCGGTGTCGCCCCACGAGTCGGGAGCCACTCGTACGGTCAGGTCAACGCCGGGAACGAGCACATGTTCGATCAGCGAATCGCCGAGGTCGGACTGCAAGGCCTCCAGCAGCGCCGTACGGGCATGGTCGACGACCACTTCTTCGTTGATCTCGGTGTCAGCTGACGATGGCAAGAGGGTCACCCTTCCACTTCTCAGCCATGTCCTCGTTCTGGATCATCTCCTGGAGGAGCACGATTCCTTCAAGCAGGGCTTCGGGGCGAGGTGGGCAGCCCGGGACATAGACATCGACCGGAATGATCTGGTCGACGCCCTTGGTCACCGAATAGCTGTCCCAGTAGGGGCCGCCACAATTGGCGCATGAGCCCATACTGATCACGTACTTCGGTTCGGGCATCTGTTCATACAGACGACGGACCGCCGGCGCCATCTTGTCGGTCACGGTGCCCGACACGCAGACGAAATCGGCCTGGCGAGGGCTCGCCGGAAGCGGAATGACGCCGAGGCGCATCACGTCATACCGGGGTGAGCCGAATGCTGCGCCCATCTCGATGGCACAACACGCCAGCCCCCACTGGTAGACCCACAGGCTGTACTTGCGACTCATGTTCAACAGCGTCGTGAGCGACTTGGGCACACGCCCTGACTCGACTAGGCCCATCGGAGCACCCCTTTTCGCCATGCGTAGACCAAGCCGAGGGTCAAGATGACTATGAAGATTGTCATTTCCACCAGACCGAACCAGCCGAACGCCTCGAGCCGAACCGCCCAAGGAAAGATAAACACTGCCTCCACATCGAACATCACGAAGAGCAGCGCAAAGATGTAATACCGGATCTGTGACTGTCCCCAATGGGAGCCCACAGGGTCGACGCCGGACTCGTAATTCTCCACCTTTCCGACGGTGGGACGAGATGGTCGAAAGATCGATGCAAGACCGATGAAGGTGCCCACGAGACCAAAGGCCGCAGCACCAAAAACGGCGACCAAAAGGTACTGTCGCAAGAACTCTGACACGGGCGTAGATCGTAGCTGGCAGCGGACCCCGTCCCCAAGCTATGCAGCGTTACATTCTGAGGTTCGAACACCGCACAGTGTGGGGAACCGACCGGGGCCAACTTCGCCACCATCCAGGGAATCGATCACTTGTCGTCGCTGACGCGCTGACTGGCTCGGGAAGGTGAGCCGGTTGGGTGACGTCCTCCTCTATGCAGGGGGTCGGCCCGGTTCCACGTTAAAAGCGTGGACGCTCCACTGTTCCGAACTATCGCAGTCTTTATGACGCTGGCGATGATCGTCGCGAGCTGTGGCGTCGACCCATCGGCCACAGGGTCCTCCGATGACGTGACCGATCCTGGTGCAGCAGCGGGTGTGCCCGCCGACGAGCCTGACGCTCCATGGGCCGAGGAAGCGGTGGTGTGGACCGACGCACTGTCGACGCTTCCCAGCAAAATGGGCGGATCAGCGTTTCGATACTTCTGGGACCCGAACATTGCCTTCGACTATCGATCGATGTGGCGGGGGGCCCAGATCGAGCGCGGTGAAGCCGCCTTCTCGCTGATGCGTGGTCTACTCCCACCCCGAACCGATGCGTCCCGGGCCGAAGGTCCTGTCTTCATCTCGACGGATCGAGTTGTTTTCCAGACCTACTTGGATTGGCAACCCTCGGGCAGGGATACGACGGGGACCACAGCGACTCCGGCTCATCTGGTCAATGTGCTCGGACCGATCGGAATGCACGGGGCCAAGAAGATGGTGTCGGCGTTCGCTAGCGATTCGTGGCGCGAACGTCGACCATCGTTCATTGAACCCGAGGACGCAGACAGCCTGGCTTTGCGATGGGTCGAAGCGTGGTCGGACCAAACCGTGGAGTTCACCGACCTCTACGACCCACGCGTCCTTTTCCGTGACACGATCGCTCGGCTGCGGGCCTCGAGCTCGGACGAGTTGGAAACGGTGCGAGCAGACCAGCGCTCGATGGCCTGGAGTATCACGCGACTCGAGGACGGCACGCCCGCTGTCTATCCGATCAGTACTCGCTCCTTCGTTCTCGACGGCGTCGTGATGATCGTTGAAGGTGACGACGGGGCTGGCTGCCCGGGGCGGCTGGCGGTCGTTCTCAGCGTCACTGATGGCAAGATCGCCTTCGAGGAGAGGTTCTGGGACATCGAGCAAGCGCGCCGCTGCCTCGAGCCCGAGAACCTGCCCGGAGGTTGGTGGGAAGGGCGGGACCTGATCTTCGATGAGACGTTGGTCAGCGTCGAAGACCTGGTCACGTTGACCGGCTGGGTACAAGTCAACGGTGCTCGCATCCGTGTCTACAACGGCACAGACCGGCTGGAAGCGGGCCTGCGTTGGGCCTTGGAACGTTTTGACAAAGCCGGCCTCGCAGTCCCCAATCCCGCGTCGGTCACCTTCACGCGGCATCTCGAACTGTGTGATGAGGTGCTCGGCCGTTCGGTCCTGGGACCGGACGGGTGGCGCCTTTACCTGTGCTTCCACGAAAACGGCCACTGCGTCGACGACGCCTGTGAATCGCTGACCATTCGACCAAAACACATCCTCCTGCATGAACTGGCCCACGTCTGGACGCATCAGAATCTCAACGACGACGTCCGCGCTGAACTGATGGCCAGGCTCGGCCTCGACGTGTGGGAGGACCGTGATGCCGAATGGAGCGAACAGGCACGCGAACACGCTGCGGAGACCATCGCCTGGGGTCTGCTTGATCGACCGCTGAATCTGTACCGGATCGGCCTGCCCGATGAGGACCAGCTGCGAAGCCAGTTCTTCCTGCTCACCGGACAAGACGCAATCCAGCCGGGTAGTGAGGGCTGAAGAGACCCCGGTGGTTGCAGATTGCGGTTCAGATCCAGAGGTCGAACCAATCGGTCGCCGCTGGCCACAGA
>JBLYYW010000284.1:0-8115 GCA_048550155.1 Acidimicrobiales bacterium
GCCGGCGACTCTGCCCCGTCGGCGGTCCACGCTCGGCACTCACGACGACGACCGGCGCTAGTCCGGCTCGGTAGCGGCCTCCGACAACCGAGCAGCCGCCCACTCCCCCAGGAGATCCAGGTAGCCGGCGGCGAACCGGTCGGTGTCCGGATCCTTGATCCGGTGGTCGGCCCCGGGAAACACCAAGACGGCGGCGTCGCTGGTCCCACCGGCCTGGAGTGCCCGACCGGTCTCCTCGGCCCCCCGCCAGGCCGGTACCAGGAGGTCGGCCCCGCCGTAGATGGCCAGGAACGAACGGTCGATCTGGCCGAGCGCCTCCAGCGGGCGGTAGTCCTCCTCGATCAGGCGCCACAGGAAGGCCCAGTCGGCCGAGGTCGCCCCCTCGTACTGGGCCCGATACCACGCCGTGTCCCGCACCGGGTCGAGCAGGTCCCGTTCGATGGCCACCGCATCCCGGCCGGCCGCCGCGGCCTCGTGGACCCGGTCGAGGAAGGCCAACGCCTCGGTGATCTCGATCTCCGGACGACCGGCATCGTCCATCGTGTGCTCGACGGCGTACAGGTTCTGCTCGACCACCCCGATCGACGGCCCCGAGTTGGCGATGGCGAAGGCCAGATCGAGGTCACGGGTGGCCAGGATCTGGGCCATCCAGCCCCCCTGGCTCTGTCCCCAGACCCCGACCCGACCGGGATCGACCGCGGAACCGGCTCGCAGGGCGGCGATGGCGGCCTCGGTCTGATCGGCCCTGGCCATGAGCGGATGGTCCCGCCAGTCCCCCGACGATCGACCACATCCCGGCTTGTCGAAGGCGTAGGTGGCCAGGCCGCGAGCCAGGAAGGCGTCCCGGATCGGGGCGAAGTAGCCGTCGCAGTGCCGATCGGCCGATCCCGAACCCTGCATCATCACGACGACCGGGTGAGGCCCTTCACCGTCTGGCAGCGACAGGGTTCCGGTCAGGGTTAAACCCTGCCACTCGAACTCGAGCTCGTGGTCGGTCCTCAAGGGATTCCCTTCCGGTAGCGCGGCCCGCCCCGATTCGGTTCTAGCGTGCGTCATGGTGAGTCCGGCAATAACTGGCCGAGGAGCTGTCGAAGCTCGGTCAGCGTGGCTCGGTAGGGTTCGGGTGCCTGGCTCAGGTAGTCGTCGACCTCGGACATGGAAGCGAACCTACCGCGACACTCCCGGCATGATCGTCCTAAGCTCTGCGTCGTGGTTCAACGGATCCGAGACTGGTGCTTCACCGTTCCCTTTCTCATTGTCTTTTGCCTGACCCTCGTGGTCTTCGACATCGCGGGTCGTCTCGCCCGTCCATTCGGCTTGCGCCGCTTCGAATGGGTTATGGCCGCGCTACAACGGACCTTGATCAGTGTTTTCCGTATCTGTGGGACCAGGGTTGAGGTCACCCGCTCCGAGGCCATTGAGCCGAACCGAGGCTACGCCATGATCTCCAATCATCAGAGCATGTTCGACATCGTGCTCATCGGCGGCTTGCTGTTCACGAACTATCCCAAGTACGTGGCCAAGAAGGAACTCGCCAAGTGGATTCCCAGCATCTCGCTCAACCTCAACAAGGGGGGTAACGCCGTCATCGATCGAGGCAACCGCAAGCAAGCGGTGGAGGCGATCAGGGAGATGGCCGAGACCGCACAAGCACGAAACGTCAGCGTTGTCATCTATCCGGAAGGAACACGAAGCCGCGACGGACAGCTCGGCAAGTTCCGGAGGGCAGGCACAATGACGATGCTCGAAGCCGCAGATCAACTCCCGGTGATACCGGTCACGATCGATGGCTCTTGGCGGTTGCTCCGCTACAACCTGAGGCCGATTCCCTTCGGCACCACGGTTCGAATCGACATCGGAGATCCGATTCCGAGAACCGAGGGCGACAGCGTTGCGGTCTCTCAACAAGCGCGCCAGATCATCAGCTCCAACCTCGACGCGTGGCGTGCCGAGCGGTCTTGAGCGTGATGTCGGACGACCCGCTGCTCCAGCCCTATCAACTCAGGCATCTCACGCTTCGGAATCGCGTGTTCTCGTCGTCCCACGAACCCGCCTACTCCGAAGACGGGATGCCCAAAGACCGCTATCGGCTCTATCACGTGGAAAAGGCCAAGGGCGGCATCGGCCTCACCATGACCGCAGGCTCAGCCGTGGTTGCCGAGGACAGCCCGCCTGCCTTCGGAAACCTCCACGCCTACGACGACGCGATCGTGCCCTGGATCCGTCGCATGACCGACGACGTTCATGAACACGGCGCCGCCTGCATGATTCAGCTCACCCACCTCGGTCGTCGAACCGGTTGGGCTCAGGATGACTGGCTGCCAGTGCTCTCCGCCTCGGCGGTTCGGGAGCCGGCCCACCGGGCCATCCCAAAGGTGGCCGAGGACTGGGACATCGAACGCATCATCGGCAAATACGCCGACGCCGCAGAACGCATGCAAGCCGGAGGAATGGACGGCATCGAGCTGGAGGCCTACGGGCACCTGTTCGATCAGTTCATTTCACCACTCACCAACCTTCGGGCTGATGGGTGGGGCGGTGATCTGGACCATCGCCTGCGGTTCGGTACCGATGTACTGAGAGCCATTCGGGACCGGGTCGGTCCGGGGTTCATCGTCGGGATTCGTATGTCGATCGACGAGACCCTCCCCGGAGGAATCGACACTGCGACTGGACTGGAGATCCTGAAGCGGTTCGAAGATGCCGGTTTGATTGACTTCATCAACGTGATCCGAGGGTCAGTGATGAGCGACGTGGCGTTGACCGAAGTGATCCCGATCCACGGTATGCCGGCCGTTCCGCACCTCGAATTCGCCGGGATGGTGCGAGACCACACCAACCTGACGGTGATGCACGCATCCAAGGTTGATGAAGTGGCGTCGGCCCGGTACGCGATCAGCGAAGGCAAGCTCGACCTTGTAGGGATGACCCGTTCCTACATGGCCGAACCCCATCTGGTTCGCAAGCTGGCAGAAGGACGGGAAAACGAAATCCGCCCCTGCGTGGGTGCCACCTATTGTCTCGACCGAATCTACGAGGCCGGTGAGGCGCTGTGTATCCACAACGCCGCCACCAGTCGAGAACAGACCATGCCCCACGACGTCCCAGCTGCGACGTCGCTGAAGACCTTCGCGATCGTAGGGGCCGGGCCAGGTGGGCTCGAAGCTGCTCGGGTGGCAGGTGAACGGGGTCACCATGTGATCGTGCTCGAGGCAATGCCCTGGGCCGGTGGACAGCTGAACCTGGCCGCCCGCAATCCCCGCCGCAGGGATCTGAAGGGGATCATCGATTGGCGCCTGTCCGAATGCGAACGGCTCGGGGTTGAAATCCGCTACGAGACTCTTGCCGACGCGGCGGTCGTCGTCGGACTCGAGCCTGATGTGGTCATCATCGCCACCGGTGGCCAGCCTCGAGCCGTCGAGGTCGATGGTGATGCCGGCCGGGTGTCCACCAGTTGGGAAGTCTTGAGCGGCGAGGTAACTCCTGCGGGTGATGTGCTGTTCATCGACGACAACGGCACGCATTCGGCGTTGTCTGCTGCCGAGATGATCGCCCGGTCGGGGGCATCGTTGGAGATCGTCACCCCGGAACGAATGCTCGGAATCGAAGTCGGCGGGATGAATCACGTGCCCTACGCCCGTGCCTTCAACGAGACCGAGACTCAGATCACGTTGAATCAGCGGGTGCTGGCTGTCCGACCCGAGGGACAACAACTCTGTGTTGAAATCGGCAGCGATCACACGAGCTATCGCACTGTCCGCCGCGTCGATTCCGTAGTGGCCGATTACGGAACCGAACCCCTCGCCGATCTCTACTTCGACCTCAGGCCGCTGTCATCAAACGAAGGTGCCGTGGACTACGGGGCGCTGATGCAGGGCCGGCCCCAAGCGCTGAATCGCAACCCCGCCGGAGCGTTCCAGCTGTTCCGAATCGGAGACGCCGTCAGCAGTCGCAACGTCCACGCTGCGATCTACGACGCCCTTCGCCTGCTCAAAGACCTCTGATCAGCCGAAACCCTGGACCGCACGGGATCAGCGGGGAAGGGGCTATTGGCCCTGGTGAGGGTGTCCGACCGATGAGTGAATTGGTACTGGCCCATTGGTTGTATGCGAGGAGCCTTGATGCCCGAGATCGTCACTGCCCACACCATGCTGCACGATGGCACAGCAATCCTGGTGTGTCCCCTGAGCGAAGTGGATCCCAGTGCCTTCAACGACTTTCTCAACGAGATGGAGCCCGACACGCTTCCCCGCTCGTTCACAACCGGTGCTCCCACCGTCATGGCCGACGGTCGACGGAGTGAACCCCACGGGCAGATCACCTTGGTGGGTACGACCGTTGGTGCCTCGCCGCGAATCGTTGGGGCAGCTCGGAGCAGGCGCCGGCACGATGACCCCAGCCGGGCACGTTTCACCGTGGTGGTCGCTCCCGACCATCGCACCAGGGGTTTGGCGACGGCGCTGGTTCGGCTACTTGCTCGTGCCGCCCACGACGCCGGGGTTCGATCCCTGGAGGGGGAGGTCAAGCGTCCGAATTCAGCGATGTTGAAGGTGCTGTCCGACGTAGGGCTGCATTGGCGGCGGAGTGCAGATCTCGACACGGTCACCGCCACCTTCGATCTGGAGGAAACCGACACGTACCTCGCCGCCCTGGACCACGACGAGAAGGCAGCCGCCTCGGATGCGCTTTCGAAGTTCTTGAAGCCCGAGAAGATCGCTGTGGTCGGCGCGAGCCGAAACCCGACCGCAATTGGTGGGCTTGTCTTTTCGAACCTCATCGGCGGTGGTTTTGGAGGGGTCGTCTACCCGGTCAATCCATCATCGCCGTATGTGCAGGGAGTTGCGGCCTATCCGTCGCTGTTGGAATGTCCGGAAGCCCCCGACCTCGTGGTTGTGTGTGTACCAGCGCCGCTGGTGGCGAGCGTCATCGATGACGCTGCGGAGCTCGGTGTCCCCGCAGTCTGTGTGATCTCGGCCGGATTCGCCGAGGTCGGGGACGAGGGCCGCAAGGCGCAGCAGGATTTGCTCGACCGGGCACGAGCCACCGGGATGCGAATCGTGGGACCGAACTGCATGGGTTTGCTGAACGGCAGCGCCGAGGTGCGAATGAACGCCACCTTCAGCCGAGTGTTACCTCGCCCCGGTCGCCTGTCGTTCGCCTCGCAATCTGGAGCCCTCGGGCTGTCGGTCCTGGACCACCTGGAAGATCTCGGCATCGGGATTTCTGGATTCGTGTCCGTCGGCAACAAGGCCGACGTGTCCGGCAATGACCTGATGCTGTACTGGGAGGACGACCCCGAAACCGACGCCATCCTTCTGTACCTCGAGTCATTCGGCAACGCCCGACGATTCAGTCGTATCGCTCGCAGGATCTCCCGGTCGAAACCGATCATCGCAGTGAAGGCCGGGCGTACCACCGCTGGGCGACGTGCGGCCTCGTCTCATACGGCGGCCTTGGCGTCGGGGGAGCAGGCGGTGGACGCGCTCTGCCACCAAGCCGGTGTCATCCGCACGGACACGCTGGAGCAGATGTTCGACGTCGCTTCTTTGGCGACAACACAACCTCCTCCTCAAGGACCCAGGGTCGCCATCATGACCAACGGCGGCGGCCCCGGAATCCTCGCCGCCGACGCATGCGAGTCCCACGGTCTCTCCGTCGTCGAACTCAGCGCCGAGACCCAGCAGGCGCTGCGGGAGATCCTCCCCTCCACGGCGGGAGTCTCCAACCCGGTTGACATGATCGCCAGCTCGACCGCAGCGGACTATGGCAAGACATTGGAGATTCTGGGCAATGCCGATGAGGTCGACTCGGTCATTGCGATCTTCATTCCGCCCATCGTCACCAATGCCGCCGATGTCGCAGCCGAACTCGCTGACGCCCGTGGGCGGATTCCTGATTCGACGCCGCTGCTTGGTGTGTTCATGGGTGATGACTCGGCTGACCCGTTGCTGGCATCGGCCAGCATTCCTTCGTTCAAGTTCCCAGAGGATGCGGCCCGATCATTGAGCTCCCTCACCCGATGGTCGCTGTGGCGGAATCGGCCTCTCGGCCACGTGGTGCACCCTTCCGGGATCGACCGCGTGCGAGCCCGAAATCTCGTGGATCGTGTGCTTTCAGGATCCGAGCCCGGCTCCAAGGTGTGGCTGTCGGCCGCCGACGCCGACGCGCTCCTCTCAGCGTTCGGCGTACCGCTGATCAAGAGCGCCATCGTGTCGACTCCGACGGAAGCGGCAGCGGCGTTCGACTCGTTCGGTGTCGGCAGCGTGGTCATCAAGATCGCCAGCCCCATTCACAAGAAAGACGTCGGCGGAGTGGAGCTCGACATCACATCGTCAACGGGCGCCGCCGACGCAGTCAAACGCATTCGAGACAGCCTCGTCGCCGGTGGTCTGGCCGAACATGCCGAGAGCTTCATCGTGCAGGAAATGGTCGAGGACGGTGTGGAGATGATGGTCGGTGTCACCCACGATCCGATGTTCGGACCGCTGCTCGTCGTTGGCTGCGGTGGCTCGCTGGTGGAACTGATCCAAGACGCAAACACCAGAATCACGCCCGTGACCGATGTCGATGTGCACGAGATGGTCTCAACCCTGCGGACCTACCGACTGCTCACCGGCTACCGGGGCAGTGAGCCGCTCGATGTCGCCGCTGTGAAGGACCTGCTCTATCGAGTCAACAGCCTGGTTGAGGTAGTGCCCGAACTGTTGGAGATGGACCTCAACCCTGTGTTCGCCCGACCCACAGGAGCGGTTGCGGTGGATCTTCGAGTCGCACTCCAGGTGCCCAACGACCGCTAGTGGCCGGAGCTCACCTTGCCAGATGCGTTGCTGTGGAGTTCGTGGGCGTGACGGTTCAGGCCAACCAGATGAGCTTCGATGCCCCGTTCGGCGAACTTGGCGACGACAGCATCGAGAGCGACGACGGCTGAGGTGTCCCAGATTCGTGCCTCGCTGAGGTCGATCTCCACCCGCTTCACCTGAACCTTGTCGTAGTCGAACTGGTGAACAAGATCGTTTGTTGATGCGAAGAACAGCTCGCCGGTGACGGCATAGAGGCGCTCCACATTGTCGGGATCCACGACGCTGGTGACCCGTACGACCCAGGCCACCTGACGTACGAAGAACACGGCCGAGAGGAGAACGCCGGCGGCCACGCCGTATGCGAGGTTGTGGGTGAGCACCACGATGCCAACGGTTCCGGCCATGACGACAGACTCAGCGACCGGCAGGGTTCGCAGCGTTTCCAGCTTGATGCTGCCCCAGTTGAACGTTCCCACAGCCACCATGATCATCACCGCAACCAAAGCCGCCATCGGAATACGAGCAACCCAGCTGCCGAGCGCCAGAATGAGAATGAGAAGGAAGACGCCGGAGGCGAGAGTCGAGAGGCGGGTCCGGCCGCCGGAACGGTGATTGATCATCGACTGGCCGATCATGGCGCAGCCGGCCATGCCGCCGAAGAACCCGGTCACGATGTTGGCGATGCCCTGGCCGCGGGCTTCGGTGTTCTTGTTTGAATCGGTGTCGGTCATGTCGTCCAGCAGCTGGGCGGTGAGCAGCGATTCGAGCAGGCCGACCATTGCCAATGTGAGGGAGACCGGCAGGATGATGCTCAAGGTGCTGAGGTTCCACGGGATCTGCGGAAGCGCCGGGATCGGCAGTGAGCCGGGGAGTTCGCCCATGTCGCCGACGGTGGGGAGGTTCAGGTCGAGGCCAATGGCGATCCCCGACAACGCCACAATGGCGACCAGCGGTGATGGGATGGCTCGGGTGATGCGAGGCAAGCCATAGATGATGGCCAGGCCGGCAGCGATGAAGCCGAGGTTCAGTAGCAGAACATCAGTAGTTACACCCTCTTCGCCATTGAGGAGGATGTGGGGGATCTGTGCCATGAAGATCAGGATCGCCAACGCATTGACGAATCCGAGCATCACGGTGCGGGGAATGAACCGCATCAGCGAGCCGATGCCGAGGTACCCGAAACCGACCTGAAGCAGCCCGGCCAGGATCGTCGCGGCGAACACATAGCCAAGAGCGAGTACCGGGTCGTTTGTGTACTGATCGACCAGCGGGATGAGTACCAACGCCATGGCGCCGGTGGCCGCGGAGATCATAC
>JBLYYW010000285.1:0-4484 GCA_048550155.1 Acidimicrobiales bacterium
AGACCTGGTCACACGGCTTTCGGGTGGGGTCGACCCGCAGCCGGAGGCCAGAAAGATCGACCTGACCGTCATCTGGTTCGGAGCCGGCCACTCCGGCTTCGTGCGACCGCAGGCGCACCAAAGGAGCCCCCCGCTCCACCTGAGAATTCGGGATCACCAACACCGAAACCACTTCACCGGCAAACGGCGCCGTCACCGTGGTTTCCATCTTCATGGACTCCAGCACGGCGATCGGGTCTCCGGTTGAAACAGTATCGCCGGGCTGGACAAGCGCGCTGACCACGAGCGCGGGCCAGCCGGCCCGCAACGCCACTCCGTCCTGACGTTCGACCGTGTGAGTTGCGGAGCCCAGTTCGATTCGGAATCCGGTCTCGTTCGGCACGATCACCAGGCGGTGTCGTCTCCCACCGCACGTGATCCGACGTTCGAACTGGTCGAGCTCATCGACTTTGATGTCCGCAACGTTGCGGCCGTGGCGAATGGAGTATCGGTACGGCCCGACCCGGTCGACGTCCAGCCGGTAGTTCCGGCCGCCATAGCTCAGCTCGATACCGTCACCAACCGGTGCCGGCTGCTGGGGTCGTCCCCGCTCGGCTGACGCGTAGAAGGCTTCTTGGGCGTGGCTGCGGTCCTCCTCATATGCCGCCGCTGCCGCGGCGAGGAGCGGTACAGGGTGAGGCTGAAGTTGAGGACCATCGTCGATGAGGTGCGTAAGCCACGAATCGGTTGCGGCTCCGCTGATGAGGTCATCGTGGCCCAGCACCTGGAGAAGAAAGGTCCGGTTGGTGGTGCCACCGTTGAGTACTACCGCGCTGCGGGCCAACGCTCGCCGCACTCGCTCAAGGGCAACGGAACGGTCTGGACCCCAGGCGGTGAAGACTGCGATAAGTGGGTCGTTGGCCTCGACCATGTCGCCGACTCGGCGGTTGGCGTCGATACGCACCCCTGTACCCACGGGAAAGGACAGCAACATCAGCCGACCGGGGGTGATTTCAAACCCAGCTTCGGGATCTTCCGCCAGGAGCCGCGCCTCGACGGCGACCCCGTCGTCTGGCGGGGCGTGGGCCGGGAGCGCTTCACCTCTCTCGATGCGGAGCCTCCACCCAATGACGCTCGAGCCGGTTCGTTCCTCGGTGGTTGCGTGCACGGGCGCTGCCACGCAATCGACCTCTGCCAGGGAGAAGTTGGTGCCGTCGCTGAGATAGGCCAGGGTCGCAGCACCCTGGTAGTGAACCGAATCAATCAGGTTGGATGCGGCAGATCGGATCTGCTGACACAACTTTGCATCAACCAGGTGGCACGGAGCCTCGGCGATCAGGGGCACCCCATTGCGGCGAAGGCTCAGCCTCGTATCCAGGATCCATACGGTGCCGTGGTCATCGGCGAGCACGTCGACTTCAATGCGGCGAAGACCACTATTCTCATCGAGACTGGTTTCGGATCCCGTGAGCTGAGCGAGCGCATCCGGGTCCCCGAGCCGACGAATCGTTTCCGAGTCGGGTCCGACAACCACGATTTCGGCGTCCTCGCACGCCTCGACCAGATCGGCTCGGTCAGCGTTGCCCCACGGTCCGAGCCATACGGTGTCGACCTGGGCTTGCTGAAGACTGCGGACGAGATTCGGTACCGAGCCATGTACGTCAATGGTGCGAACCTCGTCCGCCTCGCGCCCATCCCACGGGTTGGGTTCGTTGGAGTCGCCGTGAAGCAGCACCGTTGTGATGAGAGGTGCGTCGCCTGCGGAGTTCAAGCCCGCGACGGCACGGAGAACACGGACCGCGGCCTCACCTCGATCGAGTACTCCAAGGCGCTGGATCGCGGCCGGTTCGCTCATGTCAGTCTCCTCCGTCAGGACTGGAATACGTTGTGCAGGTCGCCGGCGACGTCATCGGGTATCGGAGCCGGGAGCGGAACGGTGCGGTACCCGTTGAGCCGAACGATCACCTTGCCCTCCGAATCCACGACCTCGCAGTCGAATACTCCGGATTCGATCTCGGTCGATCGGGCGTGTACGACCCCCTGGGCGGTCGAAGGATCTGCGAGTACTTGTGCACTGTCTACTCGCATGGGCAGTGCGAGACGATCTTCTCGGCCTGCTTGCCACAATCCGGCAGTCTGGAAGCAGAGTTCAACGAGCCGCGGCGCCGTGGTGAGCGGCAGGTCGCTCGGGGAGTGGTTGTCGGGTAGTGGGTCGGCGAGAGCGGATACCGATTGATCGGCAGCACGCCACGCCGAGTCGACGACCTGATACGCCGGCCCGTGGAAGTAGAATGTGTACACCCGGTCGGCCTCCAACGTGGGGCTGTCGTGATCGGCCACAGGTTCGGATTGGGCCGAGTCCGGTGCGTGAGGGCTGAGTCTCACCCGACCGGTGAAATGGGTCGTGCGTTGTGGGGTGTCGCTGCCGGGGAGCAGCCGCTCGGCAATCAATCGGCAATCGGCGATGAACCCTTCGCCGTCCGGCTGGACAACCGCTGAGATCGTCAGTTCACGGGGCTCGTCTCGATAGAACTTGAGCGGTGCGTTGAACGCGACTTCCTCGACGGCGACGACGTGATGGTCCGGGGCGACGAGCCGTGCGGCCTCAGCGAACGCCTCCATCCCCATGACACCTGGCAGCACAGGTACGCCGTCGATGCGGTGGTCGTTGAGGAATGGCTGTTCGGCAGGATCCAATGTGGTGCGGACCACTACGCCGTCGTGGAGACTGACCGTGGCGGCTCCGATCATCGGGCCGGGAGCTGAGTCACCAACAAGTCCGGCCGGATTGACCCCACCGTCGTCGGCATACTCGCCGGCCATCATGCCCAGCGTGCCGGCAACGATCACTTCGTTGTCGCTTGTTCCGGAGGTGAGCTCGCGTCGAATCCACGCCACCCCTGCCTCTGGCGGCAACATCTGAACCCCGGCCATCTCCATGATTTTGGGGATCGACCCCCGCGTTGCCATGCCGATCCCGCCCCACGCAGTCCAGTCGAGCGCAAGACCACGTGTCTCGGGCCTGGTGCGCCCGAAGTTGCTGGTGATCTTGCACAACAGGTCGTTTGCGGCCGAGTAGTCGGTCTGGCCCTGGTTTCCGAAGCGGCCGGCAACCGACGAGAAGACGACGGCCGCACCGATGGGCAGGTCCTGGGCAGCGTGGAAGACGTTGAACCAGCCATCGCTCTTGACATCGAAGACGAGGTTGTACTCGGCTGGCTCCTTTTCGGGAAGATTTCGGCTGATTTCGAGTCCCGCAGCGTGGAGCAGAATATCAATCCTGCCGCTCACCTCACCGACCTCGTTCATCACCGCAGCGACCCCGTCAGCGTCGGTCAGGTCAACCGAGTGATAGTGGACGGTGCCTCCGGCGGCTTCGACCGCTTGGATGGCCGTGAGGGCGGCGTCCAATCGTTCGTAGCGGCTGAGCTCACGTTCGATAGCGACCGGAGTTGGGTGGTCACCGGCGGCCTTCATTCGTTCCGCGATCGTGACCTTGAGACCGTTGCGGTCGACGCGAAACGCCTCGAGATCTGGATCCTGGGGATCGGGCCGGGGGGTCAGATCCAACAGATGGAATGTGCCTCCCGAGGCGGCGGCGAGATCGGCGGTGATGGCTGACACTATGCTGCCGGCGGCGCCGGTGACCACAACAACCGAGTCAGGGGAGAGGTTGCCGGCTTCTTCCGACGCCTCGGTTCGGTCGGGGAAGGGCACCTCAACGAAGGCCACACCGAAGCGCTGGTCATCTGACAGTCCGACTTCGACGCACCCGGGGTCGAACAGAGTTTCCTCGATTAGCTTCTGGGCGATCGCCTTGGTCTTTCTGCTCTCGGCAAAATCGACTGCCTTCACCAGGACGTCTGGCCGTTCCTTCTTGTAGGACTTTGTGAACCCCACAACCGGTCCGCCCAGAGGATTGGTGGCCCCAGCTTCGTCGTAGCCGTGATATCCGCCCAGGCGTGTGGCCGATACCAGGAAGGGGCTGGCTTCGTACAGCGACCGCATCGTGGCGTAGAGCGTCTTCACTCGGCGCCGCAGTGCCTCGCGCCAACGCTCCAGGTCGTATGTGGACAGATCACCATCGCCGTCGAGGGCCGGCAACCAGTAGACACCGTTGATCGGTGCTTCCTCATTCCATGCGGTGATTTCGGCGATGAGATCTTCGGTGCTCACTCCGGGTGAGAGGGTGAGTGGTGTCGCACCAGCTTTGGTGAGCTGCTTGATCAGCGCGTTGCCGATGCCACCATCGTCGAGCATGACAACCACTCGGGCACCCTCGAGTTCCACGCCGGTCGGTGAACAGCTCTGGATGTCCGGTCGTAGCGAGGGGACCGGAATGCGGCGGGGCAACGCATCGACGGCCTCGAAGCTTCCCTGTACTACGCGGGGCGCTTCTGGTGCAGCGGCGGCGGTTGGTGCAGCGGCAGTGGTTGGTGTGGTTGGGGTTGGTGGTGTGAGTCCTGCTTTGTCTCGGACCCAGTTGGCGACGTGGTTGAGGGTGG
>JBLYYW010000286.1:0-7622 GCA_048550155.1 Acidimicrobiales bacterium
AAGGAGATCGCCAGAGCCTTTCTCGTGCCGGAGCCGACCATGGCGCAACGCCTCACCCGTGCCAAGCGCAAGATCCGCGCCACGAACATCGCGTACCGCCTCCCGGACGCCGATGAGTTGGCAACACGACTGGCGCCTGTCCTGGCAACGATCTACCTCATCTTCACCGAAGGCCACACCGCCACGGCCGGCACCGACGTCGAACGACCCGAATTGACATCCGAGGCTCTCCGTCTTGCCCGCACCGTTGCCGAGCTTCTGCCGTCCGAACCCGAGGCGGTCGGACTGCTGGCACTGATCCTCTTGACCCTGGCTCGGTCACCGGCCCGGACCGGACCCGACGGCGAGATCATCCGCCTTGCGGATCAAGATCGGCGTCTGTGGAACCGGGACCAGATCGCCGAAGGTCACGACCTCGTTGGTTGGTGTATTCGACATGACGATCCGGGGCCCTATCAACTGCAGGCCGCGATCGCAGCGGTCCATGCTGCGGCTCCAACCGCCGCCCTGACGGACTGGGAACAAATCATCGCTTCCTACGATCAGTTGTTCGTGATGCGCCCCACCGCGATCGTTGCGCTGAACCGGGCGATCGCCGTGATGGAACACGCGGGACCGGACGCAGCGCTCGCTGAACTCGCTGAAGTAGATCTACCGAACTACTACCTCTTTCACGCCACCAGGGCGGAGGCACTCGAGCGATCCGGACGATCGGCAGAAGCGGCCAGTGCATTGCGGCGGGCGATGGCGCTCACCGCCAATACAGCCGAGATCGAACACCTCCAGGGCCGTCTGGCCCAGCTGTGAGCCCTATGAGGGCGGCATGTCGAAGAACGGGCGAACCTCGATGGGCGGACCGACGAGTTCGGTCACTCGGCCGGCCCAGCGAAGGGCCGAGTCCAGATCATCGACATCGATGACGTAGAAACCGGCGATGTGTTCCTTGGCTTCGGCAAAGGGCCCATCGGTCATCGAGAGTTGACCATCCTTCACGCGAACGACCGTGGCGACATCGGCGTCGTGGAGTTTTCCCCCAAATACGAACACACCGGTCTCCTTCATCTCTGCTTCGAGTGCCATCACCGACTCCATCGACTTGGCCATCTCATCCGGGGTCATTTCGGGTGGAGCTTGGCCCTCCACCGCATGGACTGACAGCAGATACTGACTCATGGGTTCCTCCTTGGCGACACGGTTGGCGCCCTCACTATGTCTACGGCCAGCCGTCATCAATTCGACAACCGGTGTGTGAGGGCCTACTCCGGATGCGCAGCTCGTCGACGTTCGAGATAGACCGCCCGAACGCCACCCTCGGTGAGCACCTCGCCTTCAAACACACTCTTGACAGTCACCTCACCAGCCGTAGACTGTTAGTCAACGCTTGTTGAATTAATGAGGTGGTGGCAATGCGCGCAATGATCCTGAAGGAATTCCGGCAGATGCGACGAGACCGCCGAACGCTGGCACTGATGGTGGGGCTCCCGTTGATGATGTTGATCATCTTTGGCTATGCGGCGAGATTTGATATCAAGGAAATCGACACTGCTGTGATCGGACCTGGAGCACAAGAGATCGCCGCCGCCTTGCCTGAGGTGTATCTCGCTACCGAGATCGACCCGACCGGAAATCGTACTGATGCCACCGAACTCCTCCGCAATTCAGAGGTCGGGGTCGCGTTCGTAACGTCGGGCACCGGGGCGGTGATGATGATCGACGGCACCGAGCTCTTCGTCGCCCAGTCGGCCCTGCGTCGTGTACCTCCGGGCGTGGCACCCGAAGTCCTCTTCAACCCGAACCTCGACACCGCTAAGGTCATGGTGCCAGCACTCATCGGATTGGTCCTGCTCTTCGTGGGGACGGTGATCACCAGCCTTGGCGTTGTGCGGGAGCGGGAACAGGGAACACTGGAGCAGCTGGCTGTGATGCCCTTGCGGCCGATCGATGTCACGGTCGGCAAGATCGCCCCGTATTTCCTGGTTGCGACTATAGACATGGTCTTTGTGACCCTTGCCGGTCTCTATGTGTTCGATGTTCCCTTCGAGGGTTCGTTCGTGATGTTCGCGCTTTTTGGTCTCACGTTTACCTTCGTAGTGCTCGGCATAGGCGTGGCGATCTCCACGGTGTCCCAGTCCCAAGGTGAGGCCATCCAGCTGGCAATCATGCTCATGCTTCCCCAGATCATGCTGTCGGGGATGATCTTTCCGCTCGAATCGATGGCGGGCGGTGTCCGATGGATCGGGTACTTGCTCCCGCTCACATGGTTTGTGATCGGATCACGGAGCCTGCTCCTCAAGGGAACCGACCCAGCCGCCCTCTTACTCCCGCTCGGGATCCTCATCCTGATGGCCATCGTGGTCTTCGGCGTGGCGGTGATTCGTTTCAGACGGGATCTGACGCCCAAGCAGACCGAGGAAGCCCTGCGCACCGAACCACGGGTCACGGCATGACCTGGGCTGCGACCGACATCACGGTCACCTTCGGATCAACAACCGCCCTGGACCGTGTGAGCATCACGATCGAGCCGGGCGTGATCCACTCGGTCATCGGAGGAGACGGAGCGGGAAAGACCACCCTGCTCAAGGTGCTGGCCGGCCTCGACGTCGGCCAACGCGGCACGGTTCGGATGCCACCCCCGAGCGACATAGGTTATGTCCCCTCGACCGGTGGAATCTTCGGCGATCTGACCGTGGCCGAGAACGTTGAATTCGTGGCAGAGGTGTACGGCATCAGGAAATGGAGAGCACGCGCCAACGGGCTTCTGGAGCGAGCCGCCATTTCAGAGTTCAGCACTCGCATCGCCGCACATCTGTCCGGAGGGCAGCGGCGCAAGCTCGCCGGCGTCATGGCGTTGCTCCATCATCCCGCTCTGCTTGTCCTCGACGAGCTGACAACGGGCGTCGACCCAGTGAGCCGAATGGAGCTGTGGCGACTCATCGCCGGAGCCGCGGCCGAAGACGCAGCGGTTGTGACGTCTACCAGCTACCTCGATGAGGCGGAGCGGGCTGAGTCGGTCCTGCTCCTTCACGAAGGAAGGCCCCTTGGCGCCGGTTCACCGTCGTCGATCATCGGCCAAGTGCCGGGATCGATCATCGACTGTGCCCAGCCCACAAACCGGCCGATGGCATGGCGGCGTGGCAACCGGTGGAGACAGTGGGATCCCGACGGGACTCCCCAGCCGGGTCGCATGAGCCTCGAAGACGCTGCGATCGTTCTCGAGCTCTCATCTGAGGCGACGATCAAGTGAAACCGATCGCGGCGAGCGACGTGACCCGCATGTTCGGCTCCTTCGCAGCGGTGCAAGGCGTTTCGATCTCAGTCGAGGCGGGCGAAGTGGTTGGACTGCTCGGCGCAAACGGAGCAGGCAAGACAACGCTGATCAAGATGCTTCTCGGACTTCTCCACCCGACCGCTGGCCGTATCCGACTATTCGGTCAGCCACAAACCAGAGAGCAGCGTCGCCGTATTGGGTACGTACCGCAAAACCTCGGGCTCTACACCGACCTCACCTCCGCTCAGAACCTCGACTTTCGCGCTGCTGTCTTCGGCGTTGAACCGGCGCCGCTCGGCGATATCGAGGCTGGTCTGGTTCGCTCGATGTCGCTGGGCATGCAGCGGCGCGCTGCGTTCGCAGCAGCGACTCAGCATCAACCCGAACTCATCATTCTCGACGAACCAACTTCAGGAGTGTCTCCCCTCGGCCGCAGCGATCTTTGGGATCTGGTCCGCATCCGGGCCGAGGCCGGAGCGGCGGTTCTGGTGTCGACCCACTACATGGACGAGGCGGCACAGGCCGACCGGCTGGTTGTGATGTCCAACGGCGTTGTGGTTGCAGAGGGATCGGTCGGC
This sequence comes from Acidimicrobiales bacterium, assembly GCA_048550155.1. Classification (GTDB taxonomy): domain Bacteria; phylum Actinomycetota; class Acidimicrobiia; order Acidimicrobiales; family SZUA-35; genus JABDIY01. The sequence goes on from JBLYYW010000286.1 coordinate 3,847, forward strand.
GAGGTCATCAACGGGAGGCAAACGGTCGAGGTGACCACCGACCGGTGGTCCGACGCATTGCAGACGCTCGACCGCGACGGTCGAAGGGTGGCGTTGGCAGGGCGCACGGTTCGCGTCCTCTCAGAAAGCGTCACCTCCGTCTCAGCCATCCTCGACCGAGCCGGTATCGGCGCCCGGATCGAGCTGGTGTCGGCGACGCTCGACGAAACCCTTGTGGCACTGGCGCCATGACCAAGAAGCCATCTACTCCCAGGCCGATCGGTCGTCGACCTGGCGATCCCGACGAGACAAAGAACGCCATCCTGGACGCAGCGCGACACCACTTCGGCGCGGTCGGCTTCGATCGGGCGACGATTCGGAATATTGCGGAAACTGCTGAGGTCGACCCGGCGCTGGTCATTCACCACTTCACCAACAAACAGCAGTTGTTTCTACAGGCTCATCAACTGCCGCTGGACCCAGACGCGCTGGTAGCCGAAATTGTCAAAATCCCGAGGCAGGATCGAGGCGAAGCGTTTGCACGGACCTATCTCAGCCTTTTCACCCAGCCCGGTTCACCCGCATTGTCGATGATGCGAGCCGCCGCTACCCACGGTGATGCGGCCCGCATGATGCGGGAATTCATAGCCTCGTCACTGCTCAGCCACGCTGACGAGCTGGTCGAAGGGGCCGACCCCGAACTAAGGATGGCGCTCATAGGAAGTCACCTGGTTGGCGTGCTGTTCACGAGAGAGCTGATCCAGGTACGGGCCCTGGCCGACGCCGATCTCGATTCGTTGGTGGCTTTGATCGCCCCCGCAATCCAGAACTACTTCGCTCCCTGAACCCCGACGTGGTTGAGATATGCGCTGGTCTCCTTGTGGGCCCGATCGATCCCGGCCCGGATGGATGCGCTGTGGTTGTATCGCAGTTTGGATGGATCGTTGAACTTGGCATGGGGGTCCAGACCGGTGGGGAGCACGTGGATCTCGACGTCGGCGGGCAGATTCTCCATGTCGGAATGGAAGCGATGCCGCCGCGAGATCTCGAATGCCACGAATGCCACGTCCCATGCGTTGCGGGGAACTCTGAGTGGTGCATCAATGTTGCCAACGTGGAGTACGTAGATGGTGGTGGCCCCGAGATCGAGAGCGCGCGAGATGGGAATCGAGTTGACAACTCCCCCGTCGATGTAGTGCATACCGTTGACCTCCATCGGCGGGAGGAGGCCCGGAACCGCACAGGAACTGAGCACGGCCGGGATCAAGTCTCCTGAATCAAACCACCACTCTGCAGAGAGCTCTACGCAGGCAGCTGAACACTGGTACGGGACATGCAGATCTTCGAACGTCTTGATCGGAAGCCAGTCCACGAGCAGCTTGCGCATGGACTCGTTGGTATGGAGGTGCGTCCGATGTCGAGCGATGTTGGCAATCCGGCTGAACAAGCCTTCGTGCAGCACACCACGGGAGGTGAGTTCACTCCACATCCCCTCGAGATGACTCGCCATCTGGTCGAGCGGACCCGAGGAGACGACGGCACCGTTGATCGCTCCGATCGAGGTGCCAACAACGAGGTCGGGTCGGATGCCGGCTTCGGCCAGCGCCTTGATCATCCCGACTTCGGCGGCACCCCGTAGGCCACCGCCTCCCAGCACAAAAGCGGTCTTCTTCGATTGCCTGGGAGCCGCGTGATCCACCATGGTGCGAGGCTACCCACAGCCTGAGCCCGGCACGTTGAAATACAATCGATGACAATCGGCCGTTTACGGCCAGCACATCAAGGGAGGGGGAGCGGGTGAGAAGACCGTCGACGATCTGGGTTCCACCACGCTGGATCCGAGTGCTGGTGATCACCCCGATCGTCTTCCTGGCTACCGGTCTGATCACCTTCGCAGCGCCACTACTGCATTTGGTGCTGGCGCTGATCGACATCGTCGACCGGAAGGAATGGCGCTTCACCCGAATGGGTGGTCTGGGCATCGCTCTGTGTATTGCAGAGTTCTTGGGATTGATCGCCACCCTCGTTCTGTGGATCGCGGCCGGATTTGGATGGCGAGTCCGCACTCCCTGGTTCCAGCGGGCACACAACATGGTCTTCGGTTGGTGGCTGGAATTGGTCACGCGCGCACTCCGCTTCTACCTGGGATTCGAGTTCGTGCTTCCTCTGACCGAGCGGATCGATGGCCCGATCCTCACCTTTGCCCGCCACGCCGGCCCCGGCGATGCGTTCCTTCTGGCCCACACGGTGATCCGGGACTATCGACGTCAGCTTCGAATGCTCGGAACGAACAAGCTGCTGTGGGACCCGTTCATAAATCACATGATGTTGCGGTTGCCAAATGTCTTTCTCGAGCCGAACCCGCACAATCCGCGAGACCAGTTGGCGGCGGTCACAAACATGTGCTCGACCATGGGCGACGACAGCGTGGTGATCATCTTCCCTGAGGGCGGCAATTGGACTCCGGGCCGGTGGAAACGTTCGGTCGAAACACTGGAGGGCCTGGGGCAAACGGACCGAGCGGAGCGCGCCGCAAACATGGCCAACGTTCTACCTCCCCGGTCCGCAGCAGCCGCCGCAGCGCTCGGGGCTCGCGACGACATGACCGTGGTGTTCGTGGTTCACGAGGGCCTGGACGACCTCTACTCCCTCGGTCAGATCTGGCGCAACGTGCCGCTTCGACGCACGGTGAACGCAACCTACTGGTCGATCCCTGCCCATGAGATCCCCGTCGGTGGAGCCGAGCTGACCGCGTGGCTGTACGACCAATGGGCCGAAGTCGATCAGTGGATCGCCTCCAGCCGCCCGAACTAGTACTACCGCGGGGTCCAGGGACCTCCGGCATCGTCGAGATCAACCGTGAGGTTGGCGAGTTCGTTGTCGATCAGATCGGAGAGTACATTCTGGATGGAGTCGAACGCTACGGCGGCAGAATCGATCGCCAACCGCTGAGTTGCGGTGGGGGCGCCGGTTGTGTTCCCGGCGTGAACGGTGATCCGCTCGACGATGGACCGAACCGACGGTGAGGCCGGCTCGGAGAGCTTCTCCCTGATTGGATCACCGTGCAGTCTCAACGCGACGTCCTCGAGCCGTCCTTTGATCTGGTCGAGCCGAATGAGCAAGTCGGCTGCCGCCGGTGTTGCGATCATGCCCGCCCGCAAGTGCCGGATACGGTCGCGAGCCGAGTCGACACGCTTGCCGGCCCCGGCCACACGTCGAGCCAAATCGAACGCATCACGACCGAACGCCTGGGTTCGGTCCAACCCCGAGGACTCCTCGACCGCCGCAACGGCGCGGACCTCGAAGAGTTGGGGGCCGGCCAGCACCTCGCTGCCATTCGAGCTCAGGTAGACGAGTTCGACCGAGTAACGACCTGGCGGTACGAGAGCGCCCTGGGGGTTGGGCATCCACGGTGGTTGAAATCCCGGAGTCTCCAGCTTCACAGGATCGGGAGGTGGAAGGCGCAGATCCCATGAAGCCCTGTGCAAGCCAGCAGTGCACTCGGCGGGGACCGAGCGAACCGGCTCTCCTCCTTCGGTCTTCACGATCAGCAACACAACCGGATCGGACGACAAGTGTTCGGCCCGGAGCTGATCCCACCCCGGAAACGGCACATCCTTACCAGCTTCATCGAGTTTGCGTTCGCCTTCGCGTCGCGCCGCTTTGGACGCCTGGATCTCAGATTCCAGGTGATAGGTGAAGGTTGCACCAAACGGTGGGTTGGGAGCTCGAAACGCGGTGGAACCCAACGTCGGTTGACCCTTGGCTTGCATCGGCTGATACGGCACGTACCACCA
>JBLYYW010000287.1:0-5849 GCA_048550155.1 Acidimicrobiales bacterium
CCCGGCGGATTGTCCAGCCCGTCCGGTGTTGTCCGGCCCAGTCCGCCAGGTTCGTTGGATTTCGCGTTGGATGCCCGGCACCCGATGTCGGGCGCCGATCTGTGGCTTGCAGCGACGCGTTCTCTACCCCCTCACGAATATTGGGCACCCATAGGCCGCAACAGGCGTCTGGCGCTACGGGCAGGCAGAAATCAGGGGGTTGTCACCCGGTACGAGTCGGTCCCATTCGGCTTGAGTGAAATCGCGGCCGACAACCCGGCATGCCCGTTTGACCCAGCGCTCGGGGTTCGTCGGGATCGCCACGATCTGCCCGGCTACGGACACCCACATCGTTTCTGTCGCCTCGTCAGACCAGATTACCGATCCTTGACTGGCGACTCCGGTTCCTCGCCAGACGAGACCTGCCGGCTCCAGCCGGTCCAGGTTCCACAGGACAACACTTCCGTCGCTTTCGATTACGGCAAGCAGCTCACCGTTGCGCACGAAACCGAAGGAGCTCACCGCGTTGACGCCTGGGAGGGTCTGCACATCGCCGGACTCGGGATCGACGAGCAGTACCTCGCCCCTCAGACCTAGCACAGCGAGCGTCCCGTTCGCCGAATTGACGTCAATTGCACCCGGGGGAATCTGATTCACAGGCAACTGGAACTCGGTCAGGTCGGCCCCCTCGATCTCGATCACCTGGATTCGAGTTCCCGATTTGTCATAGACCCGGAGGAGTCCCCGGCTATCGAGCACATATATGCCGCCGTCGGGCGTGGGGTGGAGGGCAGCAAGTGATGGTGCAGGCACCCGCAGCGTTTGCCGTGGCGGGTCTGCGGCCAGGTCGACGAGCACTGCGTATTGGTACCCAAAGCCGTCGAACTCGCCACCGGTCCAAAGGTCACCGTCGCGATTACCCGACGACTGAACCTCGGGGGCAACATTCCGGCGATCTTCGCCTTGACCGTGCCAGAGGCCACCTGCTGACTGCAATATGAACACCTCGTCGGCGGCAGAGAATGCACTTTTGACGATGGATCCCTCGACTTCGGGAACGTCGATCGTGTGAGCCGTTCGTTCACCACTTGCAAGATCAATGGTTTCGACCTCATTGGTCTGGAATCCGACGACAGTCGCCACGCCGGCCTCGATGTCCACGATCGAGAACGGTTTGACTTCCCAGGCTTGTTCGACCAGTGCGTTGCTGTCCAGATCAAAGATCGATGTCTGTTCGTCAATCGTTCCTGTCAGGACAGTGCCATCGGGCCGGACACGGGCGAACGTAATGTTCTCCACTGGGCTGGTAGTTCCTGTGGGCCCAAGCCGACGATCCAACCGTTCAATCTGGTTACCAGAAACTGTGATCACCAAGCCGTCTGGATCGATGTCAAGACCCCCGCCAACCAAGTCGGACGAAGCTGTTCTTTCGACTTCAGCCACGAGTTCGCCGGTGGTCAGGTCGAAGGTGAGGATGTTCGAGCTTCCGGCCAGCGCGACGACGAGCTCCTCAGTTCGGTCATCCACGACGGCGAGAGCTACAGGCAAGGGAGTTGTGAGCCGCAAGAGCTCCTGTGCAGTGTTGCCGTCAATCACGTATATGACGTTCTGGCTTCCGGGAACGTCCCCAAACCACACCGCGACAAAAGCGCCGTCTTGACTCTCAGCTGCGTCGCTGAATATGTCGCCGTGACTGATGATCGGGCCCACCTGCGCCCCCGTTGTCGCGTCTATCAGCGTTACGGCTGGTGCACTGGAGGCGTCGACGTTGAGCCGACCGGCACGAAACAGCAGATTGCCACTTGCGGGAATGTGCTTGCTGATTAAGAAGTTCGCCTCTTCGAACTGTTGTTCGATATCCCATGGGCCCTCGAAAGGACCAAGCCACAACGACAGGCCATCTTCGGATACCGCGACACGTCGATCTGCCTGCTCGTCGCCGAGCCATCGGACGCAGGTCGCTGGTGTCGGACCATGATCGGTGACGGCGCCGGTCAGCAGCTCTCGACGCACCAAACGTTCGTCAACCACAGCGAACTCGTTGGTGCCGTCCCTCGAGGTGTTGACGAATGAGCAAGGTCCGTCGGGGTCGATGAGCGTCCGGTTGCTCGCTAGCCGATTCCCGAGTGAGGTCGACCCCAACGCAGAGAGCACGGCCTGCTCAGTCTCGGCTGTCGGGCTCCGCCGGTGGGCCTCCAGCGCAAGCAGAAGCGAGAGTTCGGGGTCCTCGTCCTGCTGTGCAGCGGAGCGACTAATGAGCGCCGCCAGTTCCGCCTGCCTCGCTGCGGTGATAGCGACCAGACGCTGTTCGTCGGCCAAGGCAGCTGCGTCGCGTGCCCGTTCTGCCTCGTCGTCGGCACGGCTCGACTGACGGATCGCCAACCCGCCGGCGATGAGTGCAACGACGAGGGCCACGGCGATGCCAGCCACCAGACGACGGAGCCCTTGGATACGCGCTTCCTCGGTCTTGCGTTGTTTCTCTGCGGCAGATTGGGACGCCTGAATGAACTCGGTGTCGACCGGACGAAGGCGACCGGGGGAGGAGAGCGAAATTGCGGTGGCACTGTCCAGCCTGGGCCCTCGATACAGGTCGGCTTCCGCGCCACCTCCCCGGCTCCAGGTGTCGGCGGCGATCGCGATCGTGTCGACTGATCTCAGCAGGTCGATGTCCTCTGCGAGCCAACCGACCAGGCGGGGCCATTCACGCAATAGCGCTTCGTGGGAGACCTCGACGGTTGGTTCACGAGATCCGACATCGCGGTCGAAGGTGAGAAGTCGAGCTTCGCCGTAGCTTTCGAGCACCCATTTTGCAGCGGGATCGTCGCCCAGATCAGCGACTGGCGCCCGTCGCCGCAAGTCGGTCGATGCTTCTCCGGGGTTGGTCAGCCGGCCAAACACTTTGCGGATTGCGGCTTTCCTCTCCGCGGTTGCGTCTGTGAAGAGAGCCTCGGCTCGCGCTGCAAGTGCACCGCCGATGCCGCCGATCTCGTCGTAGGCGGCCAGGGTCAGGACCCGGCCGTTCCGGTGTTCGAACAGTTCGCGCAGTGTGTATTGAAGGAGCGGAAGCGGCGCAGACTGGTGGATGGTCTCGGCGGCCAGGAGAGCAACGACACCACCCTCGAACTCCACGCCGACAAGTTGCGCCGGGCCGATGATGGCTTGCTCGAGTTCGTCACCTGCCAGCGGGGTGACCTCGACCGCCGATGCTTTCACGATGGGGGCGAAGGCTGGATGCAGCAACGGCCGATCGTAGTAATCGGCCCGGATCGTGATCGCCAACCGGATCGGTGTCAACGGGTCTTCGATAGCGGTCGCAAGGGCATCGAGGAATGCATCGGCGTCGGCGCTGAATGGGCCTACGAACAGTTCCTCGAACTGGTCGATGACCAGAAGTACCCGGTCATCGTCTGACGATAGGCAACGTCGCAAAGTCCGAAGGATTCCGCGCTTACCATCCTGGAGCTGATCCAAAAGCGAAGTGGGAGGATTGACCGCCACTCGCAGCAGGGCGGCTTCGAGCGCCTCGTAGGCGTTCACGCCCGGAACCATTGTTGTCGTAAACCAGGCATCGGACCCTGGCACCTCGCCGGCGCGGATGGCTGGTACGAGCCCGGCCCGCACCACCGACGACTTGCCCGAGCCCGATGGGCCTACCAGAACAACACACCGAGATGCCACAGTGTCGGCCGACAAGCGGTCGACCAGTTCCCGCACCAGACGCTCGCGACCAAAGAACCGGTCGCTGTCACCGCCGTCGAATGCATGGAGGCCGACATAGGGGTTCTCCGGTTCCTTCGAGGAATCTGCGTGAGGAGCAAAGGTGGTTTCGCCGGCTGATGTGGACGCACTCGGACCCAGCGCACCAATGAAGTCCGAGACCGTCTTGAACCGTTCGTTTGGGTCAAAGGCGGTTGCTCGGTCGATGGCATCGGACACGTGCCGAGGAACATCAGTCCGCAGCTCATGCACCGACGGTGGGCGAGGGTCTTCTCCGATCTGAATCTCACCGGGTGGAGTTGCCGGTGATGTTGGCAGCGTCCCGGTCAGACACTCGTACAGCACGACGCCGAGGCTGTAGATGTCGGCCGTTGGCGCGAGTGGTTCACGACGAGTTTGTTCGGGGGAGGCGTAGGTGGGCGTCCCTTGTGAGAGCGCTGCCTCGGGACCGCCAGACGCCTCGGTGCTCAGCGCAATACCGAAATCGGCGAGGAAGGCATTCCCCTGTTCGTCAAACATGATGTTCGCTGTTTTGACGTCGCGGTGGACAACTCCGTGTGCGTGTGCGGTCGAGAGTGCACCCCCGACTTGCCCCGCCAGCGCCACAACCTCCTCGACGGTGAGCACGCCGTCGTCGAGTCGCCGTTCGAGGGTGCCTCCGCCCAGCCAACGCATGACAAGATATGCCGAATCGGGATCGCGCCAGAAGTCGATCAGTGGAACGATGTGAGGGTGCTCGATGCGGGCGACCAAGTGCGCCTCAGCTTCGAAGCGACGGATGAACTCCGCTTGGGTTGCCAGTTCGGCCCGGATCTGTTTGATCGCCACGTCCCGGTTCACCGAAGGCTGCGTACCACGCCACACGATCGAGAAGGCCCCACTGCCAACTTCTTCAAGAAGCCGGTAGCCGCGCAGCGGCCGACCGAGACTCTCTGCAGCCAGCGAAGGGTCGCCCGCCAGCAGCGCACTCTCGAGCTTGCTCATCTCAGGTGAAGGATCAAGACCGCTCTGCTCGGCCAGGTCTCGGCGGTGAGCTGAAATGGACTGCAATGCCTCCGCAGTCCTGCCACTGCGGTGAAGCGCGAGCGCAAATTGGCGTACGGCCCGATCTCGCAGACCATGTTCGGCGGTAAAGGCTGCGAGTTCGCCAGTGATCTGGGTGTGACGTCCGAGGGCCAGTTCGGCCTCCCATCGTTCTTCGAGCACCTCGAGCCGGTCTAGTCTCAGCCGCTCGATTTGTGGCAATGCCCAGTCACGGTCCTCGAGCTCCCGGAATGGGTCGCCTCGCCACAGCGTTACCGCCCGATCCAGTAACCGGCGAGCTGTCAGCGGATCACCGTTTGCACGTGCCTGGGCTGCGCCAGCGCGAAGGGTGCCGAACTTCAAGTAGTCAACCGCGTCCGGTGGTGCTGCAAACCGATAGCCGCCGGTCTCGGTTTCGATCCATTCGCGCGCCTCTTCAGGGAGGGCGCTTCGCAACCGCGACATGTAGGTGCGGATTGGCGGTTGCGCAGGATCCGGCCGCTCGTGATCGTCCCACAGGTGCTCGGCAAGCCAATCGAGATCAACCACCGAGCCGGCACGAATGGCCAGAAGCGCAAGGAGCCGTTGCTGACGCTTCCCGCCGATGCTGACCGGAATACCGTCCTCGTCGAAGCCGGTCGAGCCGAACACGCGGACGAGGAACCCCGGTTCCGGCGTCGAAGGGCCCGCCGTCAGAGTCTCGCCTACTGCCACCGGTTCGGCCTATTCCTCGATGACGAAGGTCTCGAAGCCCTGGTCGGCGGTGATTGAGCTGATGGATCCGTCGGGCTGAATACGAGCGGCAACGGAGTCCGCGAGCAGCACCTCGGTCCCCGTAGGGCCACTCTCGCGGTCGATCAGTTCGACCGCGCGAGTGGAGTACGTCACGATGAGGCCGTCGGAACGAATTCCCAAGGCGCCGACTGTCGCTCCGGAAGAGTTGAACACCTCACTGACGACCTCTCGAGTGCCCAGATCGATTGTGTAGATCTCGCCCGTGAATGACCCGGCGATCAGTTCTTGAGTATTGTCATCGAACACGAGCGTGGTGACGGGAGTAAGTAAATCCACTTGGATGAGTTCTTCACCGCTGGCTGGGTCGAGGACGAAGATGCGGAACTCTCCGTTCG
>JBLYYW010000288.1:0-5134 GCA_048550155.1 Acidimicrobiales bacterium
CGGACGTCTTGAGCGAGCGAATCGGGTCAAAATTGACGGTTCGGTGGTCGCGTTGCCACTGGGCGAGGGGGACTAGTGTTGACGACCTGTGAGCTTCCCTGTCAAAGCCAGATACCTCCAAGCGCTGGGCTTTCTGCCGACAAAAGAGGTAGAAATCGATCTCACCGACGAGATCGACTTAACCGTTTCAACGGTAAATTCGGAAAAATCTGCTCTAAATCCTCACGATGTGTGGTTGAGCGCCGACGGAGCGTGGGTACGAAGAACCGACGCTTTTGGCGACACAAACACCTTGGCGGGAGACGTGGCGGACCTAGCACAGATAAACAATCCATCTCAGGCAGAACAGGTATGGGCCTCTTACAAGGCCGATGCCAACCAAGCCGACCGAGATCAACTGATCGTATTCTATTCACCTCTGGTGAAGTACGTGGCTGGCCGTGTTGCGGCTGGGCTTCCACAGAATGTCGATCAAGCCGATCTGGTCAGCTACGGAATGTTTGGCCTGATCGATGCGATCACGAAATTCGATCCCGAGCGAGGGTTCAAGTTCGAGACGTATGCGATCTCCCGGATCAAGGGAGCCGTGCTCGACGAACTGCGTTCGATCGACTGGGTTCCCCGTTCGGTCCGGGCGAAGGCGAAGTCGGTCGAACGAGCGATGTCGAAACTGGAGACCAAACACCACCGGGCTCCCACAGACGAAGAGATCGCCGAAGAACTCGACCTCACCATGGGTCAGCTCACCACGCTCTACAACCAGATCTCCTCATTGGGAATGGTCGCCCTCGACGAGATGTTGAGCTTCGGCGGCGGCGAGTCCATGACACTCGGCGACACCCTGGCCGACCGTCGTGACGGCCCCGGAGGACAGTACGAGCGAATCGAACTGCGGCAGATGCTCGCAGATGCGATCAACCGTATGGGCGAACGGGAGAAGATCGTTCTCACGCTCTACTACTACGAGAACCTCACCCTCGCAGAGATCGGCAACGTCCTCGGAGTCACCGAGTCCCGCGTCTGCCAGATCCACACAAAGGCGGTGCTGCACCTGCGCAGCCGACTCGCAGCACAGGAGCGCGAAGCGGTCTGATTGTCCCTCCGGGGGCCCTTTCGCTCGCCTGTTTGTCTCTGGCCTCCGCTCGCCTTCAGGCCTCTGGGGCCATGTTCTCACTGCGGGCCTGGCGGCCCTCGCTTCATGGCCCTTCGGCCTTCCGGGTCGCTCCGGCGGTGGGCCCTTCCTGTTCGTCTTCTCACTCGGCGCTGGCGCGCCTCACTTGACGAACCGGCCCTCCGGGTCGCTCCGGAACAGGGTTTCCATGCTCGAAACTCGCAGGGAAACCTCTGATTCACGAGTCGGCATCTGCACGTGCTGGCTGGCTTCTGTTGCTTTGGTGGTGATGGTGGGTGTCCTGTTTGGTCTTGTTGGGCCGGTGGGGGCGGAGGAGGTTCGGTGGGTTGCGCCGGTCGATGCTCCGGTGGTCGATCCGTTTCGTCCGCCCGCTTCGAGCTACAGCGCCGGGAACCGAGGCCTCGAGTACGGGCTCAACGAGGTCACCGACGTGCGAGCGGTGGATGACGGAAGGGTCAGCTTCGCCGGTCGGGTGGGCACCAACCTGTTCGTGAGCGTCGACCACGGCAACGGCCTCACATCGACCCTCGCCTACCTCAGCTCGATGTCGGTGGTACGTGGACAGTTCGTATCGGTCGGCGAGGTGGTGGCAACGGCCGGTGCCGGTTTCCATCTCACCGCCCGGCTCGATGGCATCTACATCGATCCGGCACTGCTGATCGCAGGCGTTGACATCGGAGTCGCATTGGTCAGCGGCCCAGCCGGCCCGTCCGGCGCTCGCGCACCTGACCGGGCGGTAGGGGAAGCTCGGATCGGACGGGGGCGCTTCGACTCAGCACTGGCGGTCATCAACAGCGCGGAAGCGCTGATTCCGTCGTCCCTGCTCAGCGCAACGGCCGAGGCTGCCGCGGCGTGGCACAACCGTGAGTGCTCGGAGGTGAAGGGCGGAGTCGCAGTTTCTCCTACCGGCGAAGCGGTCGATTTGAACCCCTCGCAGCACACCGACCGAGTGCTCATCCAGGTCGGCGGACTGGGCAGTCACAGCGAAAGCGCCAGCATCGGCTCGCTCGATCCGTTGCAGCTGGGCTATCGACCCAGCGACGTGAAGGGGTTCTCCTATGCCGGCGGCTGTATCGCCCGCCCCTTCGGTCTCGACCAGCCCGGCCTCGAACTGACTGATCACGCACCCAGCTCCTATGGGCCCGAAGACACCTATCAAGACATCAACGAGTCCGCAGCGCGCCTCGCCGATGTGGTCGAGCATGCCGCCGCCGCTCGTCCCGGCGCCACGATCGACGTGGCAGCGCACAGTCTCGGAGGAGTCGTCACCCGTCGAGCGACCGAGTTGCTGGCCGAACGGGGACGTTCGGACCTGCTGGGAGTAGTGATGACCATCGGCTCTCCCCACGCCGGTGCCGACCTCGCCACCATCGCATCCGCGGCCCACGGAGGTCTCGACCTCGTCGACCAGCTTTCGCCCGAGATCGCCGAGTTCAGAGACGCCGAGTCGGTGATCCAGCTCTCCGAGGTCGGATCCAACGCAATCGGTCCGGCACCGCCGCCTCCCCAAGGCCCAACGGTCGTGGCCGTCGCAGGGTCCACCGACTTGATCGTGCCGGCCCCGGAGGCGATCTGGGATGGTGCAACCAACGTGCTCGTGAGCCTCGACAACCCGATCGGTGCTCACAGCGACCTGCCCGGTGCCAGGGCCGTTCATGACGCCTTCGTGCTGGCCCAAGCTGGTGCGGCGCCGCCGTGCATCAGTCTCGCTCAGGCAACCGCAGGCGTCGCAGCCAGCACCATCGTCCATTCGGCCGAGGACGCCGCAACCATTGCTGCCGGCGTGGCCAACTGGCTCCTCTAGATCAGATTCGGCTCCGCCGGAGAGCGGGCTCGGCCTTCGACAGTTGTTCCTTTCGATGGCCGAGGACAACCAGAACGGTGAGGAAGGCGACGATGTTGATCGACGCCAGCATCGCCATCCGAAGAAGGGGATTCAGAGTATCGGTCCCCGCCTGAACGCCATGGACGGTTGCAAAGATGTACAGCCCGAAACTGGCCCGGTGCACCTGTCGCCACACGGTGCGGGGAAGACGTTTCATGAGTAGTGAGGTCGCTTCCACTGTGATCAGTAGATAGAAGGCGATCACCCCCCAGGCAACCGCGGTCGGCTCCCACTCAGAGGCCCATGGAATCAGAACTTCGACCCAGCCGAACTCCACGTAGCTGTCGGCGACGAGGCCGGCGATGTGGATTGCGGTGAACACCACCGAGAGTCCGCCTAGGTACCGATGGAGATCCAGCACGCCGGCCGGCTTGGCGGCTCTGTTTGTGGCCCTGGTCGAGAGAAAGAGCCCCCAGCACACTGACAACGTCACCAACGCCCATGCCACGATTCCGCCCGAACGGGCCACGAACCAGTACACCTGCTCGTTCATGCCGGCACCGCTTCCAACTTGGCAGCGACGGGTTTGCTGACCGGACATGGGATCGACCGACGGTCCTCGGTCACGAGGACAGCCGGTGTGCCGAACCGTTGGAGCAACTGCGGAGCCGACTGAGATCCGGCCATCAGCGTGACCTTGGCGACCACCTCGGCCCACCACGCCGCCGATGAGCACGCGGAGACTGCAACAAGATCGGTGGTCGATGGCAATCCGGTGGAGGGATCCAGGAGGTGATGCACCTCACGCCCTTCGCAGAGCCAGCGACGTTCGAGACGGCTGCTGGTGGCAACGGCACCGCCCTGTGGGCTGATGGCACCGACGGAGAGGGCGCGATCGAAAGGATCCTCGATCTGCACCTCCCAATCATCAGACAGCCACGAGGAGCCGCTGACCCGTAGGTCGCCTCCCAGTTCTACCGACGACGAGCTGGCTCCTCGGTCGATGAGCATCTCGGTCACCAGATCGGCTGCCAAGCCCTTGCCGATCCCGCCAGGATCGAACTTCGAGTTGGCGGGTAGCAGCACTGCGGAGATTTCGGGGAACAGAGTGATCGCTTCGGTGCAACCGGGTTGGACGGTCACCCGTCCCTCATTCGGTGGTTGTCTCCAGGCTTCGCGATAGCCGAGCCGGCAGAGCTGATCGAGCATCAGCGGGTTGAAGGCCCCGTCGGTCAGAACCGTCGCGTCCCGGGCCCGGGTCACTAGGAGAAGTGTTTCGGGGGAGACAACCGTGATCGAACCGTTGTTGCGATTCAGCTGTGAGACCTCACTGTCGGGGTGGAAACGGCTCCACATCTGTTCTAGCCGCGCGACCATCGATTCGGCCACGTGCGCCAGACCGGCAGGACCGCCTTCGACCACGATGCGGCACGAGCTGCCCATGGCCCGGAAGTGGATCGCCTTCATCCGCTCGCCCCGCTCTTGGGAGGGGGTGGCATTGGCGAGGGCACTGGCGCTAGTGCGGCGGTGGTCGGGGCTGCGGTTGGTGGCGGCGGCGGAGGTGGTGGCTGGGTCATCGGGGCCGCAGTGGCTGGAGTCACGGTGGTTGGTGGAGCCGCCGACGTGGGCGCTGGGGTCGGCACCGGTGTTGCCTCGGGAGCGGGGGTTGGGGGCTGTGGAGCCGCCGTGGTGGTTGATGACCCGACCGTGAGGTTTGCCGGCGATGGCTGCTCCTGGGCCAGGGAGATGGTGGCGCTGGGCGCGGTTGGGGTGGTGACGGTGCCTGCCGAAGACGTCACCGTGTCTGCGATGACGTCTTCAGGGCCTATGTCGTTCTCCCCGCCCGCCTCGGCCACCAGCGGGCCCATCGCAACGACCATGGCGGCGAAGGAAACGGTGGAGGCTGCCGTGGCGCAGATCCTGGCCGTGGAAGGGATTCCAACCGTCACGGCTCGGCGCGTTGATGCCGGTGGTCGTTCGGTCGTGGGCGAAGGGTCCATGGTCGGTGGTGCCTGGCTTCGCCGTGCGGCCAGCGCTGCGAGACGCGCCTGCTGTTCTGTTTCCGACATCTACCGCTCCGCTTTCACGCGAATCTGGCCGTCGACCAGCTTCAGTTCGAACTCGGCCTCCTGCTCATCTTCGTCACGCTCGTCATCGTCGTCTTCGTAGTCATCGTC
>JBLYYW010000289.1:0-5361 GCA_048550155.1 Acidimicrobiales bacterium
CCGAAGAGCACGATGTCGGGGGCAAACGAGTACGCATACACACGCACCAACTGTGCCAAGTACTTGGCCTCGAGGTCCCAGACCTCGTCACGGTTGTCCAGTGATGCGGGGTCGGCTTGCCATCGGTCGGCGATCGCAGGACCACAGGCCATTCCCTCGAGACAATCACCGTGGAACGGACAGCGCCCCGGAAAGTCATCACCGTCGACGCGCCGCACGGGGACGTGCCCGATTTCGGTGTGGTCGCTGCCTCGGTAAGGCACCCCGTCGACGGCCACCGCACCACCGATCCCGGTCCCTACCGTCACGTATCCCACCCGTCGATGTGCTCGACCCGCGCCCACCTCGGCTTCGGCGACCGCAGCAGCCTCCACATCGGTCTGAATGTCCGCTGGAACGCCAAGGGCACCAGCAAGTTCTGACAGAAGCGGTGCGCCGGTCCATCCTGGCTTGGGGGTTTGGCCGACCGAGCCGAAGTAAACGGTGGACCTGTTGACGATCAGCGGACCAAAGGATGCGATCCCGAGTGCTGCGACCGCATTGTCACTGAAGAAGTCGACGACCGCACCGAGGGTTTCGGTCGGAGTCCTAGTGGGAATCCAAACCTGCGCGCCGACATCGAGCGTCTCGTCGTCAACCACGGCCGCCCGAAATTTCGTGCCACCTGCTTCCAGTGCTCCCAGTACCTCTGCCACGGGACCATCATGCCGGATGGCACCGGGTGGGCGGCACACTTCTGACGATGAGGTGGATCATTGACGGCAACAACGTGATGGGCAGCCGGCCCGACGGTTGGTGGAACGACCGACCCGCAGCCATGGCGCGACTCACTCAAGAGATTGCTCGATGGTGCTGGACCCACGACGACTCGGTCCTGATCGTCTTTGATGGCAACTGCATCGACGAGATCGCCCAGCTCTCGGGCGGCAACCTCCAAGTGCGGTTCGCCGAACGGGCCAGCCGCAATGCCGCCGACGACGTGATCGTTGAGGAGACCGGGGATCAACCGCCGCCCCTCACCGTCGTCACAGCCGACAAAGGCCTCAAGGATCGGTTGCCGGCTTCCGCAGACTGCGAGGGCCCATCGCACTTCCTGAACCGCATCCTCAATCGTTCGTGACGTTGAGCAAAGGTCGAGCTACAGCTTCGCTTCGATCTGAGGCAACAGCGCCGTCATTCGTTTGCGGTTGGCGCCCAAGTCGCTGTGGCCGAGCCGCGATGCCGAACGGAAGTGGAGCTTGCCACCTTCGACGGTGAAACTCACGTCGTCCTTGAATCTGAAGATTCGTGTGGTGAAGACCGCATCGATATGGTCAGCGGTACGGTGCGCGACTTCGGCCCCCGAAGTCTCCTCGAGGACAGCCTGAACCACATCGAGAACGTCATCCGGCGGCGAACTCAACTCGATCGGGGCCATGTAGTGCCGAGTATCGGCCGGATCGGCCTGGGTCGAAATGCAATTGGGAGAGGACGGACACGGTTCGAGGGCCATCCGCAGACCGTAGCGATGGTCGAGGTCACCTCGTGGAACCGGTCAACGGTTCAAAAACCTCGTCCAGGCCGCCAGCGACTGTTGGTCGGCTGGAAAGAATGTCTCGATTCGGAGTCCGTCCAGGGTGAGATCGGCAGAGTTCTCGAGCCGGGTCAGACAGGAAAACATCGCAAACTCAACATCACCCAGCCCGAACCGAACGGTCCCCACCAGACCCTCATGCGCCGGTGTCACCGCCGCCGACGCCGTTGCCAATCCTGCGACGGCGTCGCTCAGCTGTCGGAGATCGGTATCGGTCGGTCGACGTTCGACATCGTCAGCGAGCCGCCAGAGCAGCATCGGGTCGACCTCGGCTCGATTTCGAACGAACTGTCCCAGGCCGTCGGGGTGGAACATGCTGTACATCAGATTGAGTTCTCCCTGAAACAGCGGAGGATCTGGGAGCACGCCGGCCAGCAGGGCGGCCGGCTCGTTGAGGAACCGCAGATTCCACATGTGATCGATCACCACCGCCATGTTGGGCTCGTGGGCCTTCAGCATGAACTCGATGGCGCGACCAACCTCCCCCAGGTCATCGATCTGAGTGGTTGCGAATTCTGGAGAGAACCCGGCGGCGAGCAGAAGCTGGTTCTGCTCGCGCAGCGGCACACGCAACACCCGCCCCAGATGGGTCACCATCTCGCGGCTGGGCCTGGCCCGATCATTCTCGAGGAAGCTGATGTGTCGCTGGGATACCTCGGCGGTGGATGCGAGGCGTAGCTGGCTGAAGCCTCGTTCCTCCCTCCATGACCGAAGCGTGGTGCCAAAACTCATACCACTGCAGTCTTGGCCCGGGTGTAGACCTGCGCAACTCCGAAGTCGAGGACCAACGCCGCAACCAGACCGACCACGACGACGCCGACAGCGGTGAAGAACCCGGTGATGATGAGGGCAAACGAAACAGCAACCCAGCAGAAGTCACCGAGCGAAATCAACAAGGCTTCGCTCCTCAGTCGGTCAAGCGGTGACCGGGCGGCCTGGAGAACGAACCCGGCAAAGCCGAGCAGGCCGATGGATGTCAACCGGACCAACAGTTGATTGCCCGTTCCGAGGAGGTCAACCACCTGACGGGCAAAGATCAATCCTGCGATTCCGAACGAGGTCGAAGAGATGGCATTGGCCCGCAGTGCGAATCGAAGCTTATGTTCAGCAGTCATGCCGCCCATGGTGCACCGGTCACTGCGGTATGGCGATTACCTCCTAAGTAGTGGGCAGCAAGTAGCGAGCGATACTGCGGCCGAATCACTCTCGGTGCATTCCCATGGCTGCATACAGTGCGACGCCGTGTGACAACCGCTCCTCGCTGATCTGCATCAGGTTGCTGTGATTCGGGGCGGCATGATGAGGATCAAACCCCGGCGTACACACTCCGAGGAAGGCCATCGCCCCCGGTACGTGTTGAAGCACGTAGCTGAAGTCTTCGGCTCCCAGCAGCGGACGGGGCATCTCTGAGTAGTGGTCCCCGCCGACCACCGCCGTTGCCAACTCTCCAATCAGATCGGCCTCGGCAACGTGATTCACGGTCACCGGATAACCGGGAATGACGGCCGACGTGCAACTACACCCATGAGCCTGCGCCGTGTGTTGAGCCACCCGCTCCAATCCGGCGTGGAGCTGATCTCGCGTCTCCTCGTCGAGGGTCCGGATCGTTCCCTCCATGAACGCGTTGGGGGGAATCACGTTGTTGGTGGTGCCGGCGTCGATGTGGGCCACGGTGATGAGGCCAGCCTGTACAGGGTCAACACCTCGACTCACGAGCGTGTGGAGACCCGTGACGGTCGCAGCAGCGGCGGGGATCGGATCGACGCAGTGATGAGGAGCGGAGGCGTGGCCGCCCTTGCCGTGAACGGTGATTTCGAAGCGGTCGGCCGACGCCATCAGCGATCCGCCGCGGGTGGTGATCAGACCATCGGGCAGTTTGGTGAAGACGTGGATAGCGAACGCCTTGTCGACGCCGTCCAATACCCCCTCCTCGATCATGAACTTGGCGCCGTGATGACCCTCTTCGCCCGGCTGGAACATGAACCGGATCTTCCCGTTGAACGAGTCCTTGTTGTCTGCCAACAACTTCGCAGCGCTGACCAGCATCGCCACATGGGCGTCGTGACCGCAGGCGTGCATCCGCCCGTCGTGCTGTGATTTGAACGGGATGTCGTTGTCCTCTTGAAGGGGAAGGGCATCCATGTCGCCGCGCAGCAAGATCGTTGGGCCCGGTGTACCGGAATCGAGGTCGGCCGTGATCGAGGTGGTCTCCCGACCCAGGGTGATGTCCAGGCCGAGGCCGGTGATGGCATCGAGGATCTTCTGTTGGGTGCTCGGCAGCTGGAGTCCCAGCTCGGGATCGTGATGAATGGCCCGGCGAAGCTCGAC
Source organism: Acidimicrobiales bacterium (assembly GCA_048550155.1). GTDB lineage: Bacteria > Actinomycetota > Acidimicrobiia > Acidimicrobiales > SZUA-35 > JABDIY01. Next base: position 3,902 of record JBLYYW010000289.1, read on the forward strand.
GGTGTCATCGTCGAGTCCCTTCGAGGCGGTGAGAAGGTCAGGTCCGAGATCAACAGCCATGACAAAGCCTGCCCCAATACCCCCAACTCCCAAAAATCGTCGTGCAACCACACACCGGGTACCCAGGCGACGCCAGAACCACTCGATGTCGTCGTCTGGCGACAGTTCACGCGCGTTGGACCCGGGCCGAAAGCCACTCCGTCATCCGCGATCGAGCGGTCTCCCGTGCACGACCCATGGCGCCTTGGATCTGAGTCGATCGCTCAGGACCCACCCCAGACCGGATGTCGAACGCTTCGTAGTGAATGTCGGATGCCCCCAACGAGCGGGCCGCCCGCTCCATCTGTCGCACCATCGAATCAGGTCCACAAAGGGCGACGTGGGCGCCCTGCAACGAATCAAAAAGCGCTCGCAACGAATCCGGCGACATACGCTCACCCCGGGCGCTGTCAAAAAGCTGGAGCCGGATACGGCCCTCAGATTCGGCCCGACGCAGCTCATCAACAATCGTGATGCTGCCTGAGCCTCGATACCCGTAGAGAACGCAGGGCACATCGCCCTCGTTGGGGTCGACGTTGGCGATTGCGCCCAGGAACGGTGTGATCCCCACACCGGCCCCGATGCACACCGAGCGCTGTCCCCTACGGCCCAGCGGCTCGAACATCCCGTAGGGTCCCTCCACCGCCACCGAAGCTCCAGCGAGGTCGGCTGCTCCAAGGGTCGTGGACCAGTCACCGCCCGTTTTCACGACGAACCGGAGATCTGGCTCGTCGGGAGACGAAGCGATCGACAGTGGGTGAGGTTCACGCAGCCCTGGCCTGTCGATCCGCACGAATGCAAACTGGCCGGGTTCGAAGTCCAGCTTGGCACGCTCGGGTGCCAGGTAGATCGAAACAAGGTCGCCTTCGACTTGTGAGGACACGATGCGGTGTTTCGCGCCCCGGAGCAGGGGATCACGGACGAAGACCCTGGCCAGGTACGACACGAGCCCAACCGACATTACGGCTCCGAACCACAGCCCCCAGGCAGAGGTGTTCTCGTACGGCTTCTCGGCGGTGAAGAAGTGCCACGACGCGAACGCGAACGGAACCCCCATGAGTTTGTGGGTCCAGCGCCAGATCCGATATGGCAGGGTCCGCACCACGCTCAGCACGACCAGTACGTAGAGCATGATTTCTCCCACGCCGGCGAGACTCTCCGCGGCCTCGGCGACACTTCGAGACGCACCAAGGATTCCGTTTTCGATCTCTGGCTCAATCCTCACGTGCAGGAACATCAGCACAGCGGCCAGCGATCCAGCCCATCGATGGGCGCGATAGACCCGATCCATTCCCCCGAAAAGGGGTTCCAGTGCCCGTACTCGCAGGGCAAGAAGGAACGTCCAGGCCATCAGGACGATGGACCCGGCTCCGACGAAGAGTCCGAGTGCAACGCTCTCACCTCGCTCGCCGACCGCTCCG
>JBLYYW010000290.1:0-5590 GCA_048550155.1 Acidimicrobiales bacterium
GACGAACAGGGACTTCTGGCAGTGCTTGGACCGGGATCATTCGCGTCTGCCGATCGCCTTCGCTGCGTGGCGAATTGGTGAGGTGATCGCTGACAGGTCCAGCACCACCGCCCTGGCCGCTACGATCCGCCTATGGTCAACCCACCAGCTGGTCTCATCGTGACTCCCGGCGCGAGCGCTGACCGCGATCACTCCACGCTTGTCGCACTTGAGCAGGGCCTTCCTGAAATTGAGGTGGTTCGCCTGACTCTGGCCACGACTTCTGCGAATCGAGGCGTTGCGAAGATCGTCGAAGCCGCGGCTGAGCTTGCTGAGCGCCTCGACGTTGCACCGTCGGAGATTGCGCTGGGCGGGCGAAGCTTCGGTGGCCGATGCGCGTCGATGGCCCACGCGGAAGGACTGCAGGTCCATTCGCTGATTCTGCTCAGCTACCCGCTCCATCCTCCCGGCAAGCCGGAGAAGCTTCGCACCGAACACTTCGGAGACGTCACTGCCCCGTGCCTCTTCATCTCTGGTGAACGGGACCCGTTCGGCTCTCCCGCCGAGTTCGCTGAGTATGTGCCGCTGATCGCCGGTCCGGTTACCACTGAATGGGTTCCCGGCGGCCATTCCCCGAAAGCGGAAGACGAGATCGTCAGCCGAGTCCGGACGTGGCTTCGTTTGAGCTAGGAGCCCGCACGCGTTGAGTCTCGTGCATGCCGCGCAGTCATCTGTGCGGGATCCTCCCTCATCAACCTCGGTTGCGTCAGTACGCTGGACCTTCAGATGAACGCTGTTGTTGTGTTGTTGCTCATTTTGTTGATGGTGAGCTTCAACGCGCTGTACGTTGCCGCCGAGTTCGCCACGGTTGGCTCGCGTCGCTCGCGGGTCCAAGAGACGGCCGAGTCGGGTAGCGGGCCGGCCAAGAGTCTTCTGACGATCCTTCAGGACAGCAAGCGTCTCGACAATTACGTCGCGGCCTGCCAGATCGGCATCACCCTGTCGAGCCTCGTTGCCGGTGCCTATGGCCAAGCCCAGCTCATCCCGCTCTTCGAGGACCAGTTCGGCAGCGCCAGCCCAACGATTGCTGTCGTCGTCGTACTGTTGTTCATCACGGCGCTCCAGGTGGTGCTCGGCGAGTTGCTGCCAAAGACCGTGGCGCTGCGATATCCCGAGGCGTTGGCGATCGCGACGCTCACGCCGATGCGGATCAGCCAGTGGCTGCTACGGCCGCTCGTCGCCATCTTCAACGGTTCCGCGTTCGCAATCATGGACCGGCTCGGCCTTCACATTGACCACTCGCACTCCCATGTGCACTCGCCGACCGAACTCGCCGGCCTCTACCGGGAGAGCGCCGCAGGCGGGCTGATCGACTCCGCCGAGCGCGAGATGTTGGCCGGCGCATTGTCGGTCAGCAACCGGGTTGTGCGCGAGATCATGACGCCGCGTCGTCGACTCCACATGATCGAAGCATCGACCCCGATTGCATCTGCGCTGGTCGAGCTGTCGGCGAGCCCGTACTCACGGTTCCCTGTCACCGAGGACACTGAGGAGATCGTCGGTCTCGTCACCCTTCGCGACCTCTTTCTCGCCAACGAAGAGGGTACGGCTGCGACGGTTGCTGAGATCGCCGAGAGTCCGTTGGTGGTCAGCGAGGTGTTCGAGGTCCCGCCGCTGGTGAAGACCTTTTCCCAGCAGGGTCTCCACGTCGCGATCGTGGTGAACGAGTTCGGATCTGTGTCTGGCATGGTCACTCGCGAGGACGCAATCGAAGAGATCCTCGGCGAGTTCAACGACGAGTTCGACCTCGAGCCCGACCCGATCACGGTCGTCGGGTCCTCGGTGTCGGTTCGAGGTGATGTGCTGCTGAAGGTCCTCAACGAGCGATTCGAACTCGCTCTCCCTATCGATCAGGTCGACACCGTGAGCGGGTATGTCTGGCATCACCTCGGACGCCTCCCCGTCGTCGGCGACACGGTGCCGCTGATCACCGGTGAGACCCGCCCTGAGAGGGAGGCGGGCCCCAACCTCGCTCCACCCCAGCTCCGAGTCGACTCGGTTGACGGCACCCTCGTCGACCGGGTCAGCTTCGCCCTCCCTGTCGCCGGACCCAGTGAAGACGTGACATGAGCGCCAGCATGCTCGCAGTCGACATCGTGACCGGCGTGATCCTTCCCATCGCTGCCGTGATCGCGCTGGTGGTGATCAACGGTGTGTTTGTGGCCGCCGAGTTTGCACTCGTCGGCAGCCGGCGCTCGCGCATCGACGCACTGGCCGAAGGCGGTAACCGAGGTGCACGGTGGCTGCTGAAAGTCTTCGATCGCCCCACCGGCAAAGACAGCTATATCGCCGTGGCGCAGCTCGGCATCACGCTCGCGTCGATCGGTCTCGGTATGTATGGCGAGCCCGCCATCGCCCATTGGCTCTACGACCCGTTCGAGTCGCTTGGGCTGTCCGAGGGTGCTGCGCACACGGTCGGATTCATGGTGGCTCTCAGCATCATCACGTACCTCCATGTTGTGTTTGGCGAGATGATCCCGAAGGCCTTGGCGCTGTCTACGCCCGAGGGCACCAGCCTGCGGGTCAGCCCGGTGATGCGGACCTTCAGCATTCTCTTCAAGCCGGCTGTCGCCTTCCTGAACTGGATCGCGCTGTCACTCATGCGGCTGCTTCGTATCCCCGAACCCGACAAGTCGCTGTCGCTTTACAGCTCTGAGGAACTGGCCATCGTCACCGCGGAATCCGCCGATGGTGGTGTGCTCCCCGAGCTTCAGCGCGAGATCATCGACAACATCTTCGAGCTCGAGGATCTGACAGCAGAGGAACTCATGACCTCGCGCAGCCACATCAGGGCGATCGAGCACGATGCCAATCGAGCCGATATCGCCGCCCGTGTGCAGGCGTCGTCCACATCGCGTTATCCAGTATTCGTGGACGATCTCGACCACGTCATCGGGCTCTTGCACGTGAAGGACTTCGTGAGAATCAGCCAATCCGACGACCCGATCGACCTCACAACGCTCGTCCGACGGCTCCCGACGGTCGCTGGAAACACCGCCGCCGACGTGCTCATGGCCCGATTCAAGAGCGAACGGGTCCACGCAGCGCTCGTGGTCAACGAGCTCGGTAGCACGATCGGTTTCGTCACCCTTGACGACATCATTTCTGAGGTGATCGATGATCCGGCTGGCGGCCACGATCTTCCGGCGGTCGTCCACGACGATGGCTCGGTCACGCTCGATGGTGAGACCACTCTCGCCGAGTTGTCCGAGGACCATGGCCTCAGCTTCCAGCACGACGGTGTGACAACCCTTGCAGGTCTCGTCCTGGCCGAGACCGGCACCCTTCCCGAAGCCGGCGATCGGGTCGAGTTGCAGGGTCACTTCCTCACCGTGGAGGCCATCGACGGCTACAAGCTGACCCAGATCCGGGTCACCCGGGCCGACGTTGGTGCTGATGGACCCGAGTTCGACGACCACGCTTCGGACCACTAGCTGGCCCACACCTTGGAGCCGACAAACACGGGTGTTCGGTCGTCGCGTCAGCCCGAAGTTCCGGTGAGATCGTTGAGCCACGTGCGCAGTTGTTGCGCAGTCATGAGGGCAGGGTCTCCTAGCTGAGCGTCGTTGGCGCCCTCGAGCTCAGGTGGCACGTTTTGCACCACCAGCTCAAGGGTTTCTGCGTTTGCGTAGTCATCGATCAGCTGTGCCATGTCGGTGTCATGATCGACCCCACGAGCTCGTGCTGCGGCTACCAGACCTCGCAGCAACGACTCCCACGTGGTCATGGGACCCTGGGTGATCGAGGCCGAGTCCTCGATCGAATCGATGAACGCAAACGGTGTCCGCTCGATCGGTGTTCCCCCCGAGAGGACCGAATACAACCAGTCGGAGTCGAACGCGAACCCGAACGTTGAAGGAGATGCCAAGATGTTGTCGAGCGCCTGACGGCCGTAGAGCTTGAACGCCGCCTGGGTGTCTCGGAGCCCTGTAGCGAACAGAGCTCGCCCGGCCATGCGCTGCATGTGGCGTAGTACGACGATGCCGGGACCCCACCGTGCCTCGGCCTTGACCAGCACCGAATCTGGGTGCTTTCGATCACCTATCACTGCCCCAGCTCCACCGCAGAATGGGCCGAGCAGGAGACCCAGCTGCCCGAGGTTGACCGAGTTGTCGGCATCGGTCAGCACGATGGCGTCACAGTCGTCTGCGACAGCTCTCGCCGCGCCGGCGATCATGGCCCCGCCTTTTCGAGAGCCGTCGACGTGGTCGAGCCGCACCAAGGGTCCGGCGTCTGCTGGGATCAAATCGGCAAGACGGAGGACCGAGACACGATGACCAGCTGGGTGCAGCCCAGCCCGCTCGATAGCGACTTCAGCACTGTCCTCGGGGTCGCCGTCGTCCACCGCATACACCCGCCAGTCGGTCGGCGTCCCTGAGAACAGCCACGACAGCTGGTCCAGCTTGACATGCAGAGCGTCCTCGCCTGTTGGGTTGTCGTCGGTTCGGGGCCGAAGCCTCCGCCGCTCGCCCCACATCGCGAACACGACAGCGACCGTGCCATCCCATTGCAGGGAATGCACCGTCTGTTTCGAAGAGGCCAGATGTGCGGCGATCCGTGCATCGATCGGTGCAGTCTGGTCACGGGGCGAACGAGGTTCCGCATCACCGGCGACGATCGCATCAGCGAGCTGTCGGACGCGCTCCTGGTCGGTCTTGGATCCGAGGTCGAACACGCCCGACGCTGACGGCGTGTGCGGATCGCTCTGGTTCGGGTTGCCATTGACTTGCGACACTGGCGACTCCTTTCGTCGAAGGAATGCTACCGACGCTTCTAGGAATGAACCCGGTGGGCCCGGATTCGATGCTGGGATCCTGCAACAAGATATGTGCCCCGATCAGGAATATGGGGTACGGAATGCGATGGCCCAGGGCACGCCGACTGAGCGAGGCACATGAGGCCCGGCACCGATCCGATTCCAAATGGCTGGTGTCACCGCAGATAGTCGCCGCACATGAGCGCCTGTACAAGCCGAGGGGAGACAGGCAGGATTGTCTCATGTCTGGAGCGTCTGAGACCTCGCCGAGGGCGAGGCGGGGCCGATCCGGCCATTCTCGCCGCATCACCAAGACGCCGGTTGGTCCGGCGGTGCCGTTGCGCAATGCGCTCCCACCCTACGAGCCGTTCAACGCCGAGCAGATAGACACGATCGAACGGCATGCAGATCGGATCCTCGATGAGGTCGGGGTCGAGTTCCGAGGTGATGAGGAAGCACTCGAACTCTTCCGGACGGCCGGCGCCCGTGTAATAGGGGAGAGGGTGCGGTTCGAACCCGGCCAGGCGGCTCATCTCTGCTCCACGGCACCCAAGATGTTCGACATGCACGGGCGAGACGGCCGACGGCTTCGGATCGGTGGAAGTAATGTCGTGTTCCTCCCTGCGTATGGGCCACCGTTCGTGACCGACCTCGACCGGGGACGCCGGTACGCCACGCTGGAAGACTTCGAGAACATCGTGAAGCTGACCTACTCGACCCCTTGGTTGCATCACTCGGGAGGGACGGTGTGTGAGCCGGTCGACGTTCCGGTGAACAAACGCCACCTCGACATGA
>JBLYYW010000291.1:0-13460 GCA_048550155.1 Acidimicrobiales bacterium
ACGCATCGAGGGCGGCCCTGAGCGCTTCGTTTTCACGCGCGTTGGAGTAGTTGGAGCCGACCCGCAGAACGCCTGAGGCCGTTGCGCCGCCACCGTCGTCGCCGCCGTCGTCGCTGCTGCCCGCACCGTCGTCGTCGCTGCCGCAGGCGGCAAGGAAGCCGCTGAAGGCGGCTGCGCCACCGAGGGCCGCAGCGCCCTTCATCACGTTGCGCCTTCCGAGGACGAATCCGACTTCTGAAGGGCTTGGTGATGGTCGAGTTTCCTCTGACATATTCTCCCCTGATCTCTTAGCGCCACAGCGCTACTGTTGCCGTCCCGAGCTAACTCTTGACGGTCCCGCACTCTGCGGGCAATCCCACAAAATCTTTCAGATTCGGACGCCCGAGTCAAGTCAGCGCTGCCTGGAACTAAAGCCGCCTACTTCGTCTAAATCGGCTTCTGCGATGGTTTCCCGGATGTTCTTATGACGCGGGGTGTGGAGTGCTCTAACATCGTCGGTGTGCGGAATTGTTCGATTGGGACGATGGCGGAAGTGAAAGACCCCAAAACCGGGACTGTGGGGCGATCCCAGCTCTCTGAGATGACCCACAGGTGTCCGATACCGGTTGATACGTGTTCGATTTTAGGCCCACCAATGTGTCTGAAGAAGGTCCCTCATGCACGCCCGTAGGCGACATGACGAAATCGTGAAGATTCTCCGACAGGAGGGAACGATTCGGGTCTCGGCACTGGCCGGATCCCTCGGGGTGTCAGAGATGACGGTTCGCCGCGATCTCGAACTACTCAGTGCCGAAGGAGTTGTGGAGAAGTTCCACGGCGGTGCGGCTCTGGTCGGGCGTCCGACTGCCGACGAACCCGGTTTCGACGTGAAGCGAACGATGGAGACCGAAGCGAAGGAATCGATCGCGCGGCGAGCTGCAAGTCGGGTTCGCCCTGGCAGTTCGGTTGGCCTCACTGCGGGCACGACAACGTGGATGTTGGCCAAGTACCTCGACGTCCGACCCCTCACGGTCGTGACGAACAGCATTTCGGTTGCCGAAGTCTTCTACCCAAGAGCATCTCCGACGCTCGATGTCGTGCTCACCGGTGGGGTGCGCACCCCGTCCGATGCGCTCGTAGGACCGGTTGCGGTCTCGTCGCTGTCCACCTTGCACATCGACACGTTGTTCATGGGTGTGCACGGCATGACGGAGAAGGCCGGCTTCACCACTCCCAACCTGCTGGAGGCGGAGACAAACCGGGCGTTCATTCGTGGGGCGGCCGAGTTGGTGGTTGTCGCCGACCACACCAAGTTCGGCGTCACGGGGCTCAGTACGATCTGTCCGCTATCGACGGTTGATGCTTTGATTGTGGACGACGAGCTTGACCCGACCGCCGTCGATTTGCTGAGGTCGGAGATTCCAGACGTCGAACTGGTGTAAACCGAGTGTTCAGGCCAGACGGCCCAGAGCAGAAAGAGTCAGGCTGCACACCCATGCCAACACTGTCACACGAACTCTCCGATCTCCTCTGGCTCCCTTCCGAGGAGCGAATCTCGCAGTCTCAGATGGACCGTTTTCGACGTACCTTCAGGCCATCGGCGGAAAACAGCGACCAGCTGTGGGAGTGGAGCGTTCAGAACCCCGGAGAATTCTGGCGGGCGCTGTGGGAGTACTGCGAGGTTCTCGGCGATCCGGGTGAGCGACTGGTGGAGACGTCCGAACACTTCTGGCGATGGCGGTTTCTGCCCGACGCTGAACTCAATTTCGCCGAGAATCTTTTGGCCGATCGGGACGGCGCGAACCACGAGGCAATCATCGCGATCGGGGAGGACGGCGAAACGGTTTCTCACTCGTGGGATCAGCTTCGGGCAGCCACGGCCTCGGTCGCGCAATGGTTGCGGTCGGTGGGTGTCGGCAAAGGTGACCGGGTGGCGGCGTGGATGCCCCACGTTCCCGAAACGATCATCATGTTCCTTGCATCCGCGTCGATCGGGGCGGTCTTCACCAGCACCTCGGCCGACTTCGGTGTGGACGGCGTCATCGATCGTTTCGGGCAAACGACACCCAAGATCCTGCTGGCCGCTACCGGCTACCGGTATGGCGGCAAGGCGTTCGATCTGAAACAGCGGATGGGTGAGATCGTCGCTCAGCTCCCGTCGGTGGAACACGTCGTTGTTGTCGATGGGCCCGAGGAGACTACTGGCCCGATTGAATTCGAGTTTGCTGATTCTCATTCGTGGCAGTCGGTGGCATCGGATTCAGCCGCCGAACGTCGGTTCGAATCGTTGCCGACCGATCATCCGATCTACATCCTGTATTCATCGGGGACCACCGGGAAACCCAAGTGCATCGTGCATCGGGCCGGGGGAGTGTTGCTCAAACATCTCAGCGAACAGCAATTGCATTGCGATGTGTCCAGTGGAGACACCGTCTTCTACTTCACGACCTGCGGCTGGATGATGTGGAACTGGCTCGTCTCGAATCTCGCCAGCGGAGCCACGATCGTGCTCTACGACGGAAACCCCGCGTATCCCGATCAGGGTCGCCTGTTCGAGGAGACTGAACGGCACGGGGTCACCTTGCTTGGCGTTTCGGCCAAGTTCATCGACGGTTCCATGAAGTCGTCTCTGTCGCCCGGATCGACCTTTGACCTGTCGTCGGTTCGGACGATCTGCTCTACCGGGTCGCCGCTCAGCAACGATGGGTTTGCGTGGGTCTACGAATCGGTTGCCGGGGATGTTCACTTGGGTTCGGTGAGCGGCGGCACCGACCTCTGCGGGTGTCTTGTCGGTTGCGACCCAACCAAACCGGTCGTGGTTGGCGAACTCCAAGGCAAGTGCCTTGGCATGGATATCAAGGTGTTCGATGCAGATGGCTCGCCCGTCGATGAGCTGCACGAGAAGGGTGAGCTGGTGTGCACGACTCCGTTCCCGTCGATGCCTCTGGAGTTCTGGGAAGACCCTGATGACCGTCGCTACCGTGCGGCCTACTTCGAACGATTCCCGAATGTGTGGGCCCACGGCGACTTCGCCAGTTGGGAAGCGGGCGGTGGAATGGTGATCCACGGTCGCTCCGACGCCACGCTCAACGCTTCAGGAGTCCGCATCGGGACCGCCGAGATCTACAACGTCGTCGAGCAGTTTCCCGAGATCGCCGAATCGGTTGCGATCGGCCATGAGTTTGAAAATGACACTCGAATTGTGCTCTTTGTGAAGCTGGCGGATGGGAAGGAGCTGACCGAGGACCTCGTGGCCAGGATCAAGTCAGAACTGCGCACCAAACGCACCCCGAGACATGTCCCGGCCCTGGTGAAAGCAGTGCCCGACATACCTCGCACGCGGTCGGGAAAGATCACCGAACTGGGCGTCACCAACGTCGTTCACGGTCGGCCGGTGACCAATACCGAAGCTCTCGCCAATCCGGAGGCGTTGGAGTTCTTCCGGATGTAGCACCATCAGTGACCATCGACCCCGGTCGAAATGCCTAGAAGCGTTGGGCCTGGCAGCCTACGTAGTCACGGACATATCTGCCGTTGTGTTCCAGAAGAGGCCATGTTGGCTTTTCGACATCCCTGGACAAGGAGCACTACGAATGACAACCCAGAACGACGACCGCCGAAGGGCAGGCGCACTAATTCTTGGAGCTGGCCTGATGTCGGCTCTGGGCGTTGGCGCTCTCGCCTTCACCGCCACCTCCGCTGCATTCTCGGGCACCACCGACAGCACCGGCGATTTCACTGCTGCCTCGGTCAGCCTGATCGACGACGATTTCACCACCGCCGGCTGGACCGCGACCGGGCTGATCCCAGGAACTCCCGTGTCGGACTGCATCGAAGTCGAGTACACCGGCGACGTCGATGACATCGAGCCGTTGCGGCTTTACGGTGCCTTCGCCGGCGCCCTTGCGGCTGATCTCAATGTCGTCGTGTCGCATGGCGCAGCCGGCAGCACCTGTGCAGCACCTGGCGCTCTGACCGAGGTCTACAACGGCACCGCCGCAGCGATGCCCGCAGACTACGCCTCGGCCGCGGCCGGGGTTGACCTGGACACCACCAACACAACCGTCGCCTATGAGTTCTCCGTGGAGATCGATGGCGCTGCGGACAACACCGCGCAGGGTGCCAACGCCACCGCAACGTTCACCTGGGAGGTCCAGTCCAGCTAGACGTCTGGGCTAACTCATCATGAGGTCTGCACGAGGCGCCACACGGCGCCCAGCGGTTCGGTCGTCCTCGCCTGCCCCTCGGGGCAGCGAGGGCACAGCCGCGCCCGCAGGCACCACGAAGCGTCGCCGGGACGTGAACCTCATGAGCGTTGGGCGATTCGTGGCGATGTTCGCCACGTTCACCGCCGTCTGGCTCACGCTGTTCAGTCTCCTGCCCTTGATCGTCGGTTGGAGTCCAATGGTCGTCTCCAGCGGCTCCATGAGGCCGGTGCTGCCCGAGGGGTCCATCGTCCACGTCGACGACACCGTCCCCTTGGACACGCTGGGCGTCGGTTCGATCATCACCTTCACCGGTGTCCGCGAGCACGTCACCACCCATCGCGTGGTTGGAGTCGAGCGCGACGGCGACACAACGATCGGCTTCCGGACCAAAGGTGACGCCAACCCCCAGGCGGACACCATGGTCGTACCCGTCGACGAGGTCGTGGGTGTCGCTCGTATGGTGGTTCCCTTCGCCGGTCTCCCGTCCCACTGGTTCGCGACATCACGATGGCTCACGCTCGGCCTGTTCATGATCGTCATGGTGTGCGCCGCGACGGTCACGATCGAAACTCTGCTGCTGTTCTGCGTCGGAGTTCGCTTCGACAGCGGCACGGCAGTGCGACTTGCGTCGGTCGTGGTCGCCATTGCGGTGGTAACAACAGGGGCACCGGCCACCGCGGCGGCGTTCTCCAGCACGACCGACGCTGTCGGTTCGTTCACGATGACGAGCACATGGCTGCTGGACAGCGTTGACGCCGACACGCCGATCGCCCACTGGCGCCTCGGTGAGCCGCCCAGCGGGTCGCCGGTCACGGTTCTGACCGATGACTTCGAGTCATTCGCCGGCTACACGAACTACGGCGCTGGCGCATTCGTCGGCTCCACCGCTCAAGCTCGAAGCGGGACCTCATCGGGTCTGAAGACGGCCAACAACGACCCCAACGGAGGCTGGAAACTGCTCCCCTCAACGATTTCGGGTTCGTTCAGTGCGGAGGTTTGGGTCTACAGGCCGAGCGGCTTCGGTGGCGGCTCGATCGATCGGGCCGGACTGGAGGACGGATCGTTCAACGGGTACACCTTCAATGTCGACCACAACGGCAACACCATGCGGATCGATCGTCGGACCGGAGGCGGAGCGACCGGGATCAGCTCGGCCGTAGCGTTCAACCCACCCGAGGATGCGTGGTATCGGCTCGAACTCATCCGCAACGGCGGTGCGCTTACTCTCAACGCGTACGACGGCGTCGGAACCCTGCTCGCCACGGTGAGCACAACGGATTCGACCTACACGTCGTTCGACCGGTTTGTTGTTCACGGAGGTTGGAACTACTACGTCGACGACATCGCAATCAGTCAGCTCGCGACGGTGGTCACCGCGGTGGACCGAATCGGCACACTTGATGGACAGTACTCCGGAGGGGTTGTTACCGGCGTCGGTGACGTCGCAACCGGAGACGCCGACACTGCTGCGCTGTTCGACGGCATCGACGACATGGTTCTCATCGGCGACAGCCCTTCGATCAACACAACCGCCCGAGCTGAACGCACCACCGAGCTCTGGTTCAACGCTGATGTTCTCACGGGCCGCCAGGTCCTGTACGAGGAGGGTGGTACCGGCAACGGCCTGAGTATCTACCTGGATGGATCGACCCTCTACACGACCGCATGGTCATCCACCTGGTCGAACCCGCTGACCGTGTCATCCCCGGTCGCCCCAGGTACGCGGTATCACATCGGAGTGACCCTCGATGCCGTAGGGGCCCGCCAGTTGGAGCTATATGTCGACGGCGTCAGCGTCGGCACATCGACCAAGACCGATTCAAACCAGTGGCGAGCCCATGGAGACGACGGCGCAATCGGTGGTCTGAACGGCGGGACCAAGTTCCATGACGGGAACGCCAGCGGCGGGGGCTACAACTTCGACGGAGCGATCGACGAGGTCGTCCTCTACAACTCCGCCTTGGGGGCCGATCGGATCGCCAATCATGCCCAGGCTGGTCGTTGACCATGCTTCTACCTGAATCAACCCATCCCTGACAAGTCCTTCAAGAGATCGCCGACCTGCCGAATCGAGCCTATGCCGGAAGGCTCTGACGTGTGGAGTAACACACCACATGGCACGAGTGATCAGAGGTCGCTCGTGTCCGCGAGGCCCGGCGATGCGTGACCCCGATTCAGAATCTGTGGGGCGGGTTCTGAATCGGGGTCTGCCACGCCCTGGCATCGTCTACCATCGGCGCCCGTGACTACCGTTCGGGCTCCGGCCTCCACCGCCAACCTCGGGCCCGGGTTCGATGTGCTCGGCCTTGCGCTGAATCGGTACGTGTTCGCCAATGACGAAGGTGACGGCGACCTCTGCTGGCCCGATCACATCGCAAGGATCGCATTTGAGATGGCCGGTGGAACCGGCGACATCTGGTTCCGGTTCGACGTGCCGCCCGGCCGCGGGCTCGGTTTCTCCGCAGCAGCGCGCGCCGCCGGTGCTGGACTGGCGTACGCCCAGAAGGGCTGGGACGCTCAGCGCCTCCAAGAGGATGCGTACGTCATCGTTGAACGACTGGAAGGTCACGGTGACAACGCTGCCCCTGCGGCGTTCGGCGGAATACATGTCATCGTCGACAACGAAAACCATCGCCTGGCGACCGACTTCCCGGGCGAGCTGATGTTGTGGGTTCCCCATGACTCGAGCACTTCGACCGACGAAAATCGTGCTGGCATGAGTTCCACGGTTGATCGATCCGACGCTGTCTACAACCTGGGTCGGCTCGGGTTGCTCGTGGCCTCGCTCTACGAAGCGGACGTCGATCTTCTCCACAAAGCCACTGAGGATCGGCTGCACCAGCCAAATCGATTCATCCAGCAACCGGGTTCCAAGGCTGCCTACGATGCAGCAAAAGCCGCGGGCGCAGCGGCCTGGCTCTCAGGATCGGGGCCAAGTGTTGCAATCGTTGCCGCCCCGGGGCACTCGGCCAGGGTCGCAGCCGGCCTTCCCAGCGTGGGGGATGTGTTGCACGTCGTTCCGGATCTTTCGGGAACTGTTGTGTGCACCGAATCAGCGGGAAGCTAACCCGCCGAGCGCAGTCTGTCCGGCAGGAGATCCGGAAGCGGGGTGCTCGGGTCCGGTGACCTTTCAAGCACAAGGTCCGCGATCAACCGTCCTGCCGCCGGCGAGGTCTGTATCCCGACGCCTCCCTGGCCGACACACCAGACGAACCGAGGCGTGTCAGGGTCGGGACCGAGCACCAGAGACTCATCGGGAGCGAACGTTCGCAGCCCGGCCCACTTTGACGCCACGGATCGGATCTCGAGCCGGGTATCAGTATTGATCCGATCGATCGCAACTGCGATGTCGACCTCCTCGGGCTTGGCATCGACAGCCGGCGAGATCCTCTGGTCAGCCGGCGAGCACAAGAATTGAGTGCCGTCCGGTTTCACATACCACCGGTGTGCCAGGTCGATCAGCATCGGCCACGAGTGGGACTGGTGGAGGTCAGCGTCCGGCAACGAGGACCCCGGCACCATGAACGCGGTCCGGAGTCGCGGCTGCAACCCTACAGGTTCAACCCCGGCGCTGCGGGCGACCGGATCTCCCCAGGCGCCGGCCGCATTGACCACGATGTCCGCAGTGAGCTGTCCGGTGGTCGTGTCGACCCGCCAGCGGTCCCCGAATGGCTCGGCTGCGTCAACTCGGATGCTCGTTGCAACCGAACCTCCGGCAGATCGCAACATCCGCACGAAAGCTTGGTGAAGTGCTCCGACGTCGATCTCCATCGATCCCGAGTCGAGGAGTGCGACTTCGGTCCTACCGGGGTCGACAAGGGGACACAGCGAGGCGGCCGTCGATGGCTCGACCGGTTCCATGGCAGGACCGTCGCCATCGACGCTTGCGAACTGGTCGTCGACCTCTGCGGTGGGGTCCGATGAGACCATGAGCACGGCCCGCTGGCTGAGAAGCGGTCCGTCGGTGGCGCCCGGGGGCGGTTCGTCGAAAAACCTTCGACTCGTGGCAGCCAGCTTCCGGGTGGCCGGATGACCGTAGTTGACGATCCACTGAGCAGCGGACCGTCCGGTCGTGTGATAGGCCAGAGTTGACTCGCGCTCGACCAGCGTCACGTTCGCACCGCCCTCGGCCAGGAACGCCGCAGCGCTGACACCGGCGATCCCACCCCCGATCACGACGATCTGATCTGGCATCCGCCAACAGTAGTCATGCGGGCCCGGATTGCTACCGTCGTCAGCGATGGACATTCAAGATCGGATTGCAGTGATCACCGGCGGCGGGTCGGGTATCGGGGAGGCGCTTGCGAGACAGTTCGCCGCGGCTGGTGCTCGCCATGTCGTCGTCGCTGATCTGAACCAAGCCCAGGCCGAGCGGGTTGCTGGGGAGATCAGCAACGGGAGTACGGGGTGTTCAGCGACTGCCCGCCGCGTCGATGTGGCCGACGAACAGGCGGTGGTCGATCTTGTCGACAACACTGAGGACAAGATCGGCCCGATCGATGTGTTCGTATCCAACGCCGGCTACGTGACCGTTGCCGGCCTCGAGGATTCGAACGACAGCATTCAGAAAATGTGGGAAGTTCATGTGCTGTCCCACATCTATGCGGCACGGGCGGTCATCCCATCCATGGCCGCCAGGGGGCAGGGGTATCTCGTCAGCACCGCCTCAGCAGCCGGGCTCCTCAGCCAAATCGGCTCAATGTCCTACACGATCACAAAGCATGCGGCGGTCGCGCTGGCAGAGTGGCTCGCGATAACCCATCATCACCAGGGCATCCGGGTCAGCGTGCTCTGCCCCCAGGCGGTTCGCACCAACATCGTCACCAACTCACCCGATACGAAGCTGGCGTCGGGCAGCCTCGATGACTTCGGGGTGGCGTCCGCAGATGGCATCGTGGAATCTTCAGAGGTTGCCCGCATGTGTCTCGAGGCAATGAAGGAAGAGCGTTTCCATGTGCTGCCGCATCCCGAGGTGGCCGACTACACCCAGATGAAGGCTGCCGATACAGATCGTTGGCTGGCTGCGATGCGCAAGTTCCAAGGTCGCCTGTACGGCGACAACCCGCTTCCGGGTGACGAGATCATCGCCCGCTGAGCGAGAAATGTTGGTAGTCCTTCACGGTGCGCCAACGCCCACCCCACTGCCAGCCGATCGCATCGAAGCTCCGCACCACGATGTCTCCCTCACGAATGAGGCTGGGGTTGTGGGTCAACCGATCGACGAAGCGTGCCCCCGTCGGCGGCAGGATCACTGAGCCTTTCACATACGGGTTGACCAATGGGTTGATGTCGATCGCTCGGCCGTAGGCGTGTTGAGACCACGCAGAACCGCCGACCGCGCTCCGACAGTTGAACCCGCTGGTGTTGTTGGCCTCCATGCTTGCATCGTCGGAGCCGTCGAACTCATCGATGGTGCGCATGGACTGGATCGGGTAGCGCTGTTCGTACAGACGCTGGAGCACAACCAGGACATCCGTTGCCTGGTCGGCATGCACCACGAGTTCGCCATCTCGCGATTGACCCGAGAAGTCGACATGGGAGGCGCGCACCAGGCGAAGGTCGCTCGGCGGCACTGGGCATCCCTCCCGCCATGAAACGCCGAGGTCCGCTGCTGTGACCGGGACGATCGAGCCTTCGAACGGGGCGAGCTGGGCTGGACCCAACCCGGTGGCCGTGATGAACTCGGCCGACTCGGAGAACCACAGCACGACTTGGGCACGGGGTACTCCGGCCTCGAGTAGCTGGCTCCAATATCGCTTGCCCTCGGCGTCGGGCTGGCGTCCGAGCACATTGCGGTACACCTGCTCGAGGAAACGCAAATCTCCTGCGGCGCCCTGAGGGACGCCGAACCGTTGCTCGAATTCGATGCTCGTGGCAAACGAGTCAGCGATGGTGGTGAGATCTGTTCCCGTCGTCAGAAGACGGTGCCAGTAGGCCATACCGTCCGCATCGGGCTCACGGTCCAGAATCGCTCGGTAGAACCGCATGATCTGGAACTCGGTGGGGGTCGTTGCATTGTGAACCCCGGGCTGCTCATCTGCAATCGCCACCGCAGATGATTCGCTGCTGAAGGAGAACACGGCGACGATGAGCATGCACAGGGTCACACGAACAGCCACACCTCTGGTTCGGCCCACACGGTAACACTACTTGAGCGGCGGATCGGGTTGGGTGAGCTGCTGCTCACAACGAGGCCTCTGGCGCGATCAGTTCGAAGCCGAGTTCGGCCGCCACTGGCATCTGTTGACGCTCGAACGTGCAGAACAACAGCGGGCTCGGCAACCGCGATGCACACGCCAACTGGATTGCGTCGACTGTCCCGAGACCGAAACGACCCCCGAGATCGACCGCAGCGTTCAGCGCTCTGCTGTCGATCGGCACCTCCCAGAACGCGTCCCACTCCCCGCGTACGCTCGCCCACAGCTGGTTCAAATGGGCCGGGCTCAAGGCCAATTGCTGAAGAGCAAGCAACGTCTCGGTGCGTGAGAGTGATGTCGTCACCCACTGATCAGATCTCTCCATCGCGTCGAGCACGAGCATTCGGTGTGGAGCCGCCACGTAGCGCCGAAGGAGTGCCGAGGTATCGAGGAAGACTGCGGTCATGCTCGTCCCCGCACCTGATCCAGCACACGGTCCAAACGAACGTCGGCCGGCAGGACGTGTGGGTTCGGGGCCTCGGGTCGATCACGTCGTTGCGGTGGTTCGATCAAACCGGCAGCAGACAGCATGTCCAGACCCATCGGTGCGACCGCGTCGGCGATCGGCCCTATTGACGCCACCGGGTTTCCCCGCATTGTGATGACGATGCGCTCTCCGGATCGTGCGGCGTTGATCGTGTTTCGCAGTTGGGCTCTCAACTCGCGGATTCCGATCTGTCGTCCATGAACCGTGGTCAGATCGCGTTCCTCCATGTCACGAGCCTAGACCTATGTGTACATACGCGTACACATCTCGGATGGCATACGGCTGGTGAGAGTGGTTGACTGTCAGGCATGAACTTTGCTTTCACCGAAGAACAAGACCAGCTGCGCGAGTTCGTGCGTTCCTTCCTGAGCGAAAAATCTTCCGAAGCGGCGGTCCGTGAACAGATGGAGACCGAGGTCGGCTATGACGCTGCGGTGTGGAAGCAGATGAGCGAACAGATGGGCCTTCCTGCGTTGATCGTGCCCGAGGAGCATGGTGGCCAGGGATTCGGGTTCGTCGAACTCGGCATCGTTCTCGAGGAGATGGGGCGGGCATTGTTGTGTGCCCCGTTCTTCTCCACCACCTTGGCGACGTTGGCCATCCTCCACTCCGGTGATGAAACGGCACAGGCCGCCCACTTGCCCGGGATTGCCAGCGGAGAAACCATCGCAACTCTCGCCTACACCGAGGAAAACGGAAATTGGGACGCATCGGGCATCGATGCCACCTCCGATGGAACGACGGTCACGGGTGTCAAGAGTTTCGTCATCGACGGACATACGGCGTCGTTGCTGATCGTGGCCGCAAAGACCTCGGCCGGGATCAGCCTGTTCGCGATCGACCGAGCCGCAGACGGTGTGACAACCGAAGCGCTCGCCACCATGGATCAGACCCGCAAGCAAGCCAAGGTCACCCTCGACAACGCGCCGGCGACCCTCATCGGTACCGACGGAGCAGGATGGGAAGTGCTCGAGACGGTCCTCGACCTTGCTGCCGTGGCGTTGGCGGCCGAGCAGGTAGGCGGAGCACAGTTCGTGCTGGAGATGGCAACTCAGTACGCCAAGGATCGAGTGCAGTTCGGCCGGCCCATCGGTTCGTTTCAGGCCATCAAACACAAGTGCGCAGACATGCTGGTCGAAGTCGAAAGCGCCAAAAGTGCTGCGTATTACGGCATGTGGTGCGCCAGCGAGATGAATGATGAACTGCCGTCTGTAGCCAGCCTGGCAAAGGCGTACTGTTCCGATGCCTACTTCCACGCGGCCGCAGAGAACATCCAGATTCACGGCGGAATCGGGTTCACCTGGGAACACCCCGCCCACCTGTACTTCAAGCGAGCCAAGAGCTCAGAGCTGATGTTCGGTGATCCGGCCTACCATCGCGAACAACTCGCCCAACGCATCGGGCTGTAACTCCCGGAGGGAGAGTTAGCTTTGGCTGTGGCGGTCGAGCCAGCCGAGGAGCATTGCCAATGCTCTTGGATCATGGCGTAGTTGATGACCGGCCCCGTTGATGATTCGGAGGTCGGCACCGGCATGGGCATCGGCGACTGCACGCGCATCGAGGGGAGGGACCAACTCGTCTTCGGATCCATGGAGGACCAAAAGTGGTTTGTCGGCAAAACGGCGCGCCGCCTCGACCGTGCTCATCCGCTGAAGTTCGCTTCGCCAGCCTTTTCGGTCCTGCGGGAACTTTGGATCCTTGATGACGTTGACCTTGCGGCTGTGAACGATCAACTGATCCGGTCGGTTGGCCCAGTCATCGAAGTCGGCAGGTGTTGCCAGCACCGAGGCTCCCTGGACGCTCGGGGAGTGGCTTGCAGACATCAGGCCGACAGCTCCGCCGGTGCCGAACCCGACGATCCAGATGGGGGAACCGGGAAACGTTGCGTCACTGTAGGCAACGGCTTCGTCGACATCGGCGACCCATCCGGCCAGGCTGAAGTCACCCTCACTTTTGCCACAACCCCGTAGTCGCGGGCATATGGCCTGCCAGCCCATGGTCGTTGCGATCCGGTCGGCGAGCTCGGGGAGATCAGCGCCGATCTTCGCTGCGTCGACGGTGCCTGACGGGAAGCCGTGAACCAGAATGGCAACCGGCGGTTGCGCCGGACGTCCCACCGGGTGGGAAACCGACACGTCAAGTTTGGGTCCTGACGAATCGGTTTCGGCCCTCAGCTCCAGGTGCTCAGCCAGCGCCGGGTCCCGTGTACAGCTGATACCCGCGGTTTTTGGCTTCGATCACCGTGTCCGGTGCGAACGTGGTGAACGTTCCGGCCTGCTGGAGCTCTTCCATAATCGACGCGTCGGTGAGTTCGTCGATGTCGTAACATCGCAGGGTCCGCTTGTCGCCGACGTATCGGTGGTGTGCGAAGTTGGTTGGTCGTTCCATGTTGTGTTCGAGTTTACTGGTCGGTTGCGTCCGACGGGTTGTCCAACTCGGGCAGAAACGTGTCGGCTCCGTCCTCCAGCAGGCCTAGTTCCTGAAGGTCGATTCGAACCAGCTCTGGAGACTCGACATGGACGGCCCCCATGAACTGGAAGTACGCCAGGTGGGCGTCCAAGACGTGGCGGGCGTGTTCGGCACTGACCG
>JBLYYW010000292.1:0-4391 GCA_048550155.1 Acidimicrobiales bacterium
GACAGCACGGTCGAGGCTTGCCTCGAATGTCGTGGCAAGAGTGATGAGTGGCGGAAGGTATGGGATTCGAACCCATGGTGACCCGGAGGCCACAACGACTTTCGAGGCCGTCCCATTCGTCCGCTCTGGCAACCTTCCGCCGGTGAGCGTAGCAGCCCTGTCGACCCACCCGACTCCGACGGCTGGACCGAACCACCCAACAGCCCTCTGTGGTTGATTACACAATTACATCCCTGTGCGCCTCGGTAGGCTGGAGCGACCATGATGATGATGCATTCGCTCTGGCCTCGAGACAGAGAGTCGATGAAGGGCGCCAAGCTGGACCGCGAGTCAGCGGCTCGCGTGTGGCGATTCGCCAGGCCATATCGCGGCATGGTGATGGGCTTTCTGCTCACCGTCATCGCCCAAGCGCTGCTTGGCCTGCTTCCACCACTGCTGTTTGGCCGTATCATCGACGACGTCATCCCCAACAAGGACGAGGGCCTTCTGGCTTGGTTTGCGTTCCTTATTGTCGTGGCCGCCCTGGCGTCGGGTGTTGTGGGTTTGTTCGAGCGCTATTGGTCGTCGCGAATCGGCGAGGGCGTCATCTTCGATCTACGGACCCAGCTCTTCGATCACGTGCAACGCCTACCGCTCGCCTTCTTCACCCGCACCCAAACCGGGACGCTCACGAACCGCTTGAACAACGACGTCATCGGCGCCCAACGCGCCCTTACCGCCACGCTGGGGACCGTCGTGAGCAACGTGATCGTCTTGATCACGACCCTAGTCGCCATGTTGGTTATCGAATGGCGGCTCACGTTGTTGGCCTTGATCATCACCCCATTGTTCGTCGCCCCGTACCGCAAGATCGGGCAGATCCAGCAGAACCTCACCCGCGAGGGCATGGAATACAACGCCCAGATGAACAGCACGATGACCGAACGGTTCAATGTCAGCGGTGCACTGCTGGTCAAGCTGTTCGGCCGCCAAGACACCGAAACCGAGATGTTCAGCGACCGGGCGGCGAAGGTACGCGACATCGGGATTCGCTCAGCGTTGTTCACCCGCAGCTTCATGATCATGCTCGGCATGCTGGGAGCTGTCGGGACCGCGCTGGTGTATGGCCTGGGCGGCTACTTTGCGATCCAGGGATCGATCGACGCCGGTGATCTGGTGACCATGGGCCTGTTGGTGGGTCGGATCTATCAACCGCTCACCGGACTGACCAACGCCCGCATCGATGTGCTCACCGCTCTGGTGAGTTTCGACCGGGTCTTCGAAGTTCTCGATGCGCCAAGCCCGCTGGTCGATCGGCCCGGGGCAGTAGAGCTGGCCAGGCCAGAGGGCCGCATCACCTTCGACAACGTCACGTTCCGCTATCCCGATAGCACCGAGACCATCATTCCCAGTCTGGAGACTCAGAGCTCGGTCGTGAGTGACGCCGACAGGCCGGCGGTCATCAAGAACCTTTCGGTGGCGGTCCAGCCCGGGCAACTGGTTGCGCTCGTCGGCCCATCCGGAGCCGGAAAGACGACCATCACCAACCTCGTTCCCCGGCTCTACGACGTCACCGGCGGCGGGTTGTTCATCGACGACTTCGACGTCCGCGACGTCACCCAGGACTCGCTGCGGCGCAGCATCGGGGTCGTGGTTCAGGATCCTCATTTGTTCCACGAGTCCATTCGAGACAACCTGCTCTACGCCAACCCTGAAGCCACCGAAGCCGATCTGGAGCGGGTGTGTCGAGCGGCCCAGATCTGGGACACGATCGACAAGCTCCCCGGCGGCCTCGACACCATGGTTGGCGAACGGGGTTATCGCATGTCGGGCGGGGAGAAGCAACGGCTCTCGATCGCCCGGATGCTGTTGAAGGACCCTGCCATCGTGATCTTGGACGAAGCGACCAGCTCCCTCGACTCAGAGAACGAGGCGCTGGTACAGCAAGCGCTCGCCCAGGCACTGAAGGGCCGTACCGCACTCGTGATCGCTCACCGACTCTCCACGATCACCGACGCCGATTTGATCTTGGTGCTCGACGAAGGCCGGCTGGTTGAGCAGGGCACCCACGAAGCACTGATGGCGAACAACGGCCTGTACAGCGAGCTGTACAACACACTGGTGCGTGGAGATCTCGAGCCCGCATAGCAGCGGCACGGCCCGGTACGTTGATCGACGTGCCACACAAGAAGAACTTTTCCGTTTCTGACCTGACCGGGGCAGATCCCTACAAGCTCACGACCGGACTGATCGTTCCCCGTCCCATCGGCTGGATCGGAACCCTCAGCGCGGCCGGCGTCCCGAACCTCGCCCCGTACTCGTTCTTCAATGCGGTGAGCGGAAATCCGCCGATGTTCGTTTTCTCCGCAGGACGGGGTGCGCGAAAGGACACCCTCGACAACGTTCGTGAGGTCGGTGAGTTCACGTTGAACATCGTGACCGTTGAGGTTGTCGAGGCCATGAACGCCAGCTCGGCCAGCTTCGACGCTGCGGTGAATGAATTCGAAGCGGTCGGGGTGACAGCGGTGCCCTCGAAGTCGATTCGCCCTCCGATGGTGGCCGAGTGCAAGGCAAACATCGAATGCGTGGTGACCGACATACTGGACATCGGCCATTCCGAACTGGGCAATGGTCTCGTGGTCGGCGAAGCGGTGGAGTTTCACATCGATGAGTCACTTCTGGATGGGACCCGAGTCGATCAGGCCGCACTGCACGCCATCGGCCGCCACGTCGGCAACCACTACAGCCACGCGACCGATCTGTTCGAAGCGATCCGGCCCGATTGAGGACAAAACCTCAAGAGGTGGCGGCCAGACGATCTGCGGCGCACCAGAGTTTCCGCTGAGAGCTGCTACCTTCCGGTCCTGACTCGGTTCACGGGCTCCGGTCGCACAGGGTCCGACCACCACCTCTCGACGCAGGAGCAAACTCCTGCAACGAGCAATTGCTCGAACCTGTATGGTAGACGCCTCAGACGCCCTGACAACCTCAGGGACGACGATGGAGGCGTGCGAGAGCGGCCGAATCGGCACGCTTGGAAAGCGTGTGTGGGGCAACCCACCGTGGGTTCGAATCCCACCGCCTCCGCCACCCAAATCTCAGCTGGCGGTGACAACTGTTGTCACGTCCCGCTGAGATTTCGACCAAATTGTCGCCGTCAGCTGAGATTTGTTGCACTCCAGGCTCGTGGCCGAGTCGCCCGAGCCACGCAGGTCCCCAAATTCTCAGTGTTCTCTAACGGAATCGCCAGCCATTCGATGGGAATCCGATCGGGTTTGTCACGTAGTTACGAACTCGTGACAGCCACCTCGGGAGCTGAGCAGGGAGGATGGTGTCGAGGCGTGCGTCGTTGTACACCTTCGGTAAGACCTGCCCACTACCAGTGACTTCATCGGCATCCTCTGTGACAACTCGACTCATCTAGTGGCCGTGAAGGCCCCTTCACGAATACGTTGCGTGTCTCACCCTTCACTCGCCGTGATTGCTCGGCGGGATACCCGCATGCGGAAGGAAGAATGATGAAATCAGTCAGGCAGAAACGCGGACGAGCACATCGACCACTTCGAATGATCGGAGTGATCGCCGGCGTCACCGCACTGGTGTCGGCGCTCGGATCGGGAGTTGTACAGGCCGAGTTTGGTCTACCGGCACCGATCCCCTACACGACCGACGTGACCGATACCGGCTTCACGGTGAACGTGGATACCGAGAAGTACGATTGTGCAGGATTCCTGTTCGAGATTCACTCGTTGCCTGGTGGCAAGTTCGTGACTCGCGACTCGGGGAGCGAATGCAAGAAGGTTCATTCGATCCCCGTGACGGGACTCGAGTCATGCCAGCTCTATCAGGTTACGGTGCGATCACATCGCGACGGCCAGATCTCCGATCTTCGTCGCACCACAGTCTTCACCCTCTGCGAACCTGCTCCGCCTGACGTGATCGAAGGCCCACCCGGACCCCAGGGTCCACAGGGTGAGCCCGGACCACAGGGCCCTGAGGGGCCAGCGGGGCCACAGGGTGCTGACGGTCGTGACGGTAGACCGGGACGCGACGGACTGCCCGGTCTCCCGGGTAGGGACGGCGAACGCGGTCCAGAGGGTCCCCAGGGCCCCAGAGGCACCCGGGGCCCCGCAGGCGCTGACGGGATAGACGGTGTCGACGGAGTTGACGGTCAGGACGGAGCCCAAGGAACCCAAGGTGAACCAGGCCGGGACGGAATAGACGGAGTCAACGGAATAGACGGCGTCGACGGTCTCGACGGAATAGACGGTCTCGACGGAATAGACGGTCTCGACGGAGCCCAAGGACCCCAGGGCGAACAAGGACCCCAAGGCGAACCAGGCCGGGACGGAATAGACGGAATAGACGGTGTCGACGGAACAGACGGCGTCGACGGAGTTGACGGTCAGGAC
>JBLYYW010000293.1:0-3154 GCA_048550155.1 Acidimicrobiales bacterium
GCTCTCGAACCTTCCGAGGTGGGTCGAATGTCCGACACCCGTGATCCTCTGGAGCGGAGCCCCGAAGTCGCAGGTGCCGACGGTTTCGAACTCTGCCTGTTGGGTCACACGAAATGGCTTGGTTCTGGGACCGGGCGCGGCGGCCGCAGTCGAGGCGGCAAGCCCCACGAATGCGATCATGATCGCGAACAGCAGGGCGAGCCCAGTACGGCGTTGGATGTGGTGGGTCGTGTTCATCATTCCTCCTCGATGAGCTGGTTGGTGTCATCCGGGCGGCCGAAGTCCGACCACTTCCCGGCGTTGGTTCCAGGATCAAGCACTGGCGAGTGGAAAGCGCGTGGAACCTGCGGGGTCGATCGAGGGGCGGTTGACGTGGCTGGTGCCGTGGGGACCGCAAGAGCTACTCTCGCGGCGAGCAACGGGCGACGTTGAACCGATGATGCTGCACCTTTGTGCACAAGAGAGGATTCACGCCATGAGCGAGTACGCAAACGACAAGGACTACGACCTTCTCGTCGCAGTGATGGACGGTCCGGGAAAGGCCGACGACTTTTACACCGTGATGAAGTCCAAAGAGGACGCCGGTGCTTTCCAGATCAAGGAGGCGGCGACGTTCACACGCGACGACAAAGGCAAGATCAAACTCAACAACAAGGGCTATGTCGCGGGCTGGAAGGGCGGAGGAATCGGGCTCGGCGTCGGAATCCTCTTGGGAGGACCCGTAGGGTTCGCAGCAGCCGGCGCAGCGGTCGGGTACCTGCGGGGCAAAGATCGGCGCGAGCTCCGCGACAAGATCAACAACCATCTGGGGCTCCAGCAGTCGGCGATTGCGCTCATGCTCGACGATCCGATCGATTGGGACGTTGTCCGGGAGATGGGGAAGGCATTCGATGCCGAATTGCTCTATGCAGAGTTGCGGGGCGAGACGTTGGCGAAGGTGGGAGAACTTGCCGAGGACGAGGATGTCCAAAAGGCATTTGAGGAGGAGTTCGGAGAGGTAGTAGCTGAGTAGTCGACGTAAGCGTTCTACGGGTTTCATCGTTGACCGAGGCATTTGGCCTCTGTGCCCAGAGCTCTCAGCGGTGCAACAGTAGCGAGACACCTCATCGAGGAGTCAGCGATGTCGACCGTCAAGCTTCCGGTTTCCTACTTGTGGATCGCGTTGTTGATGCCCGGGTTCGGGCTTGGTGGTTTGGGTTCTGGAGATGCGCACGATCCTGACCAGGTACCCGAAGACGACAGCGTTCCGTCGTCATGGCGCGCAGCTCTTTTTCGGACGGCACGGTGGATCGTGCCGGCATATGCGCTGGTCGTGCTGGTGGTCCTCGGGTTCGATCGCTTCGATCCTGGGGTTGAGCCCAATTTCGATCTGACCGGTCCTGTCGCACTGATCGCGTGGGTGTTCGCGGAATCGGGCCAGACGTTTGGGATCGTGGCGATGGCGACCATCTTGATCTTGGTCATGGTGACGCGTCCGGGCCTGACACCCCGTCGTCGCGTGACCGAGCTGGTGGTGATGGCCGCGGTGTCATTGCTCGTGTTGTATGGCGGCAAGTTGTTGAACGATCACGTCGTCAAACCTGCGGTCGGTGTTGCCCGCCCAAACATCGTCCAGCTGGCGGATTCGGATCTGCTCGGTATGGACGTCGAGAGCTTCTACGAGCTGACGGGGACAGAACGGTCTGAGTATCTGGACAGCATCAAGAACGAGACTGGGTTCGGTGAGCTCGTCATGCGGCCAGAGGTTCGTGATCACTGGGTGAAGGAGACGGCGTTCGCTCGACCGTCAGGTCATTCATTGGCGTCGATGACCTTTGCCACGTTCTATGTGTCGATGGCGATTTGGTTGTTGTCAGGTTGGCGGCGATGGCCGTTCTATCTTCTCGTGCCGTGGGCGGTGTGCGTGTGCCTGTCGCGAGCGATTCTCAGTGTCCACTGGCCCGTTGACATCGTGCTCGGTGGGTTCGCTGGGGTCGTGGTCGGCACCGGCGCCTTCCTACTGACCCAGTTCGTTCTGCGCAGCCCCGGACGACAGCCGACACCTGATCTCCCGCGCTAGGAGTCCTCGAGATATCCGACGAGACGGTCGGGGTGGTTCGTGTTGATCCCATCGACGTCGTAGTCGTCGATGATCCGGTCGAAGTCTTCGAGTTCGTCGATCGTCCAGGGGATCATCGGGAGATTCCAGCTCCGTGCCGCGCTCACGAAACTGCTGGTCAGCACGTGAGTGCCGCCTTCATACTCGGGCACCTGCAGGCTGTCGAAGGGAGGTGAGTAGAAGCCGGGCAAACGAATGAACTGGAAGATGTAGAACCATCTCGCTTCGTCGCTGGTCGCCGACGTGGCAACCCCCGGGCACGACTCGCGAAAGGCGTCCATGTTCGTTTGGCCCGAGCTGCTGATCAGAACTCGGTCCTCGTAGCCGAAGTCTTGGATGATCGTGCACAGCTTGCGTGGTGCCTCGATAGCAGTTTGTTTGATCTCGATCCCGAAGCGGGTGTCGGCGAACTCGGAGAACATCTCCTCCACAGTGAGAATTCCTTGACCTGTTCCACGGTAGGGAAAGGTCGTGCCGTCATCGGTCGTGAAGGAGTACCCAAAGTCAAGCTGGCGCAACTCTGACAAGCTCAGGTCGCGAACCTCGCCGCTGCCATCTGAGGTCCGATCTACTGTCTCGTCGTGAATGAGTACGAGGACGCCATCTCGGGTCATGTGCACGTCGGTGTCGAGAACGTCGGCACCGATCTCGAGCGACTCACCGAACGCGATCTGCGTGTTCTCTGGACCAAGCCCTTCGCCCCCTTGATGGGCGAAGACCAACGGGCGGTGCTCGCCTGGGCGGGGTTCGAAGAACGCAATGTCATCCCTGGGCTGAACTGCAATCCACGAGATCGCCATCAGCAGGACATAGAGGACGACCAGCCCGCCGAGGCCGACACCGAGACGGGTGAAGAACTTCCTCCAGCGGGGCGATGGCTCCTGATGCCCCCGATCATCGACTTCAGACCCTACGGAATGGGGAGCCTCATCGAGGTCGTAGGCCCCGCCGGGAGCCGACATCATGACCGCGCCGGACCCGGTGGAGGTGACCTCACGGCCCGAGAACCGCAGGTGCCGGCACCCGATCAGGTCCATACACCTACTTCGCGCCGAA
>JBLYYW010000294.1:0-11060 GCA_048550155.1 Acidimicrobiales bacterium
CACAGGACTACAGCATGAATGCCCAGGCCCGCTCCTACGCCGAGATCTACCGGGCGCTGGCAAACGGCGAGATGCCGCCTGGCGGGCCCGGCCGACCACTACGCTGACCCGGTGGAATCGACCCAAGATTCAAGCCCGGGTTCGCTTACCCCGATCTTCGTGTTCTATGCGGCGGCGGTCGGTATCCCACTCCTGCTGGTGGCCGTTCTTGTCGCTGTCGTTGTCCCGATGCCGCTGTTCCTCGGATTGCTCATCGTGGTCGCTGTGGTCGGTCTCACGGCGTATCTCACCCACCGCAGATACAGCAAAGTTGATGAGATCTTGCTCGACGAACTCGACGTGGTCGATGCGGACGACCGTGAACATGCCCGTGCGTACAACCTGCTCGAAGCTCTGAGTCTTCGGAGTGGAGTCGATGCACCCGACCTGTTTCTCACCGACGACGAGTCTGTGAATGCCCTGGCCATCCAACAGTCCGGTGACGCCGCTGCGGTGATAACGGCCGGTGCAGCAAACAAGCTCGATCGCCTTCAACTCGAGGGATTGTTGGCCGAGGTGATCGCTCGGATCGCGAACGGCGACGCACGGGCGGCCACGGTTGCAGTTGGCATGCTGATGCCCTTCTCAGGGGGGCCGTTGTCGTTTCTCGCGCCGGCGGCTGATTCGATGATCGATCGAGTCCTCAGCCCCGAGAGGGAACTGAGCGGCGACCTGGCGGCGGTGAACCTCACCCGGTACCCACCGGGTTTGCGGGATGCTCTTGAACTCGCTGACGAGGAGACGGGAATCGGGACCGAGGCAACGACCCGTCTCTGGGTCGTTCCACCGTCGTCATCGTCGTCCCGCTATGACCTGAACGTTCGCCTCGCCATTCTCAACGAGTACTGATCATGAAGCTACGGTACGTCCTTCTTGGCGCGATCTTGATTGCGTCGTCCTGCTCGTCGGACTCAGAGTCTGAGGCGGGTGACACCGCCACCTCCACCACGACGGTGGTGGTGGAAGCTGAAGAATCGACCACGACGTCGGAGCCAACTCCGCCCTCGACCACAGCGACCACCGTTCCTCTGCCGGTGGCGCCCTACACAGGGCTGCCTTTCGACGGCGATGAGGCGGCACTTTCCCGACCGGCAGTCGTCGTGAAAGTTGACAACCACCCGAGAGCTCGCCCCCAAACCGGTCTCGATCGCGCCGACATGGTGATCGAGCTGCGGGCCGAAGGTGTTACCCGGTTCATGGCGGTCTATCACAGCGACCTACCCGAGCCAGTGGGCCCGGTACGGTCCGCCAGAACATCAGATTTCGACCTCCTGACGGCGCTGAATGAACCGGCGTTTGCATACTCGGGAGCCAATGCGATCGTCGACCGCGGCTTGGGGGCTCTTCCCATCTACGCCCGTTTCGAGAATCGGACCGATTTCTTCCGGGCCCGAAACCGTAACGCCCCCCACAATCTCTACGTGAACCCGGCGGGTATGCAAGCGGCGCTACCCGAGGATGCCCAAGCACCCGAGCCGTGGTTCACCTTTGCCGATCTCGACACCGTGATCGAGCAGGGGCGGGCGATCTCGGGTGACGTCACGGTCGTCTTTCAGGGTTCGCCGCTGGTTCGGTATCGCTGGGACAACGAGATCCAGGGGTGGTTGAGAACCCAGGACGGTGCGACACACAGCACCGAAAACGGTGACCAACTGGCCCCGGCCAACGTGGTCATCCTCGAAACGCGATACGGCGTCAGTCGGGCCGATGCCGCTTCCCCAGAGCTGGTCTCGGTCGGGTTCGGCTCGGCCACCGTGTTGACGGCTGGACGGGTTGTGAAGGGCACATGGTCACGAACCGACAACACGCAGCCGCCTGAGATCAGCGACATCGATGGCCGGCCAATCGTGATCGCTCCCGGACAGACCTGGGTGGAATGGCCGGATCGTTCGGTGATCGTCCCCGAGAGTTGATCTCCCTCCGATCCGCAATCGGGTAGAAAAACTCGCCAGCAGGGTACGGCCTGGCCATAGACTGTGAGCATGTCTAACGAAGGTACGAACAGCCGCACCAGCGCCACCGTGCGGGTGAAGCGCGGCCTGGCCGAGATGCTCAAGGGTGGAGTGATCATGGATGTGGTCAACGCCGAGCAGGCTAAAGTCGCCGAAGACGCCGGTGCGGTGGCTGTGATGGCCCTCGAGCGTGTACCTGCCGACATCCGAGCCGACGGCGGCGTAGCCCGGATGAGCGATCCGGCAATGATCGAGGAAATTCAGGCAATCTGTTCTATCCCCGTGATGGCCAAGGCTCGCATCGGCCATTTTGCCGAGGCCCAAATTCTTCAGGCTCTGAACGTGGACTACATCGACGAGTCAGAGGTGCTCACCCCGGCCGACGAAACCCACCACATCGACAAGTTCGCGTTCGACGTTCCTTTCGTGTGCGGGGCGACCAATCTTGGTGAGGCGTTGCGGCGGATTTCCGAAGGCGCGTGCATGATCCGGAGCAAGGGTGAGGCCGGAACCGGCAACGTCGTCGAGGCGGTCCGGCACCTTCGCAACATCACTGGCGACATCCGAAAGATCACTCAGGCTGACGAGGCTGAGCTCTTCCAATGGGCCAAAGAGCTGCAAGCACCACTTCCGCTCGTGCAGGAGATCGCCGAGACCGGCAAGCTCCCCGTACCATTGTTCTGCGCCGGAGGCCTTGCGACGCCGGCCGATGCGTCGCTGGCGATGCAGCTCGGAGCCGAAGCGGTCTTTGTCGGTTCTGGAATCTTCAAGAGCGATGATCCCGCGCCGCGAGCTCGGGCCATGGTCGAGGCCACAACCAACTACATGAACCCTGACACCCTGGTCAAGGTGAGTCGCAACCTTGGTTCGCCCATGACCGGTATCGGCATGGATGAGATCGACGTTCGCATGGCCGACCGCGGCTGGTAGAGCGGCGTTGGTAACCGTTGGCGTACTTGCGCTCCAAGGAGCATTCCGGCGTCACGTAGAAGCGATCAAGACCCTGGGCGCGAACGCGGTTGAAGTTCGGATGCCCACAGACCTCGACCGAATCGATGGGCTGATCCTGCCCGGAGGGGAGTCAACGGCGATGTCGTTGCTGTTGGGGGCCAATGGCATGACCGAACCGCTGCGTGATCTCATCGGTGCTGGGATGCCGGTGTTCGGGACCTGCGCAGGGATGATCCTCATGGCCGAAAGAGTGCTCGATGGGCGCGACGATCTTGTGCGGCTGTCCGACGTGCCGATGACGGTTCGACGGAACGGGTATGGCAGGCAGCTCGCTTCATTCGAAGCGGACATCGCCATATCGGCTGAAGCCGAACCCTTTCGCGCCGTGTTCATTCGTGCTCCGCGCGTCGAAGCGGTCGGTGACGATGTTGAAGTTCTCGCAACGGTGGATCGCGATCCCGTTTTGATTCGCTACAAGAACGTCCTTGCGTCGGCGTTCCACCCCGAGCTCACCCCCGATACGAGGCTTCACGAGAAGTTCCTACGTATGATCGAGCGCGCTCGTAGATGAGTGAACCCTGATGGCCTGTGGGGCCGTGGGGCTGTCGACGCGGAGCTAGACTGCTGGTGAGCGTGTTCTGATTGTTTGAGCGGAGCGAGCTGAGCGAACAAGGGAGGCGCCCCGGGCGCCGACCGCCATGAGCGAAGGAATCTAATAGTGTCCGGTCATTCCAAATGGGCCACGATCAAACACAAGAAGGGTGCGGCTGATCAGAAGCGAGCCAAGGTCTTTGCCAAGCTGATCAAACAGGTCGAGGTTGCTGCCCGCCAGGGCGGGGGCGATCCCGACTCGAACCCCACCTTGCGTACCATGTACCAGAAGGCCAGGGACAATTCGGTCCCCCTGGACACCATCAAGAAAGCCGTCCAGCGCGGAACGGGCGAACTCGAAGGCGTCAACTACGAGGACATCACCTACGAGGGGTACGCACCCCACGGCATCGCCATGATGATCGAGGTCCTGAGTGACAATCGGAATCGAACCGGGTCAGAGATGCGTTCGCTGCTCACCAAGAACGGCGGCTCGCTGGCCGAACCCGGAGCGGTGTCGTGGCAGTTCGAGCGCAAAGGGATCCTCAAGGTGTCCAAGGAGGCAAGCGAGGACGATGTGATGATGGTGGGTCTCGACAACGGGGCCGAGGACCTTCAGGACCTTGATGAAATCTGGCAGGTCACGTGCGACCCGAGCGATGTCAACGCCCTGCGGGATGCGTTGGAAGAAGCCGGCATCAAGGTGGAGGAGTCCGACACCACCATGCTTCCGACCAATCTCGTGCCGATCTCGGATCCCTCCGAAGCCAAGGCAGTCCTTGCCCTGGTCGATCTCATCGATGATCACGATGATGTTCAGGCCATCCATGTGAACATCGACCTCGACGATTCACTGGTCGCTGAGCTCGCCTAGCGGCTAGATTCCGGCCGCCACTCCGAGCAACCGGCTGCGGGTTACGCTGCGAACACCGCGAGCGAGGAAGAAGATGGCGGCTATCCAGGCGATACCGCCCAACACGAACGGCAGATAACCGGCGCCGAACAGAACACCGGTGCTCTGGCTGTAGGCGATCATGATCAGCGGCAGGCTCACGAGACCCGAGGCTTGCTGGGCTGCAGCGGTGGACCGTACCTTGGCAGATAGTCGCAACACCAACGACAGACAGATCGCCAGGAATGGTGGCAGCACCCAAACGATCATCACCCACCACTGGAACGTGGGGAAGAACCAGCCGCCGACTTCTGGCCCGACCACGAGGTTGACGATCAGGCTGTAGAGGCCGAACCCGACGACGGTCGTGATGTACCCAGGAATCAAGGATGCGATGAGCTTGCCGAGGTAGATCTCGCGCACGCCGGCAGGGGAGTGGGCCAGGAACTCTCCGGTTCCCCGCTCCCGCTCGCCGACGATGGTCGCAGCTCCGACGGCGGTGGAGATGGTGAGGGGCACAATCACTGCCACCGGGGCGAAGAGAAACACCGCCAGCGCGTAGGCGGTCCGACCGGCATCGGTGACGTCGTCGCCAGCCGAAGTTGTCTCCGGAATCTGGGTTTGCGCTGCGGCCGGAAGCACGTCGAGTGTGTCGGAGATCTGGTTGACCACACCGATTTCGCCGATGGAAGTAATCGTGACCAACAGGATCGTCGGGATGATCACGAAGAAGAAGGAGCCGAGAAGGGTCATCGGCACCCAGAAGTCCTTGGCCTGCCGTAGCTGCTTCAGATCGGTTCGTGCAACGGTACGTACCCGCGAGATGTCGAGTCCAAACATGGCAATGCTCCTATCGGGCGAGTTCAGCTACGCGGCTGCGTGATGGGCGGGCCGTGGGGTCTGCGGGGGGCGGAAGTTCATCGGCAGAGGAGCCCTTCTCGCGCCGTATCGCGAAGTAGATGTCCTCGAGATTGGGAACGAACGGGCTGACCGACGTGATCATCGCTCCACCGGATACGAGGCGATTCACGATGTCAGGCACCGCATCGAAACTCTTCACCTGGACTACCGCAGCCGAGTCGGCTGTCTCGAAGCCTTCAACTCCTGGCATACCGGTCAGCATCTGAAGATGGGATGGGAGGGTCACGCCGATGTGTACTCGTTTGGCAGGCAAGTACTTCTCGGCGAGCGCTGCGGGCGCGCCCCACTCGAGCGATGTGCCGTGTTGCATGATGACCACCTCGTCGGCGAGCCCTTCGGCCTCGAGCAGGAGGTGTGTGCACATCAACACCGTCCGTCCTTCGTTGGTCATGTTCCGGATGAGTTCGAGAACTGCGACAGCGGACTCGGGGTCGAGACCAGACGTCGGCTCGTCGAGCAGTAGGAGATCTGGATCGTGGAGAATGGATCGGGAGAGGGCCAACCGGGTCTTCATACCGGTCGAGTAGCCGCCGACCTCCTGATCGAGGGCATGCTCGATCGCAAATTTCGCTGCCGCCTGCCTGATGGCGTCGTCGGCAGTTCGGCCCTTGCCAAGGCCGTAGAGTTCGGCTGCATACCGAAGATTGTCCCAACCTGACAGGCGGTCATAGAGGCTGGGCTTGGCGCTGACCACGCCGCATCGGCGGCGGACCTCTTCGCCGTCGCTTGAAACTGGGTCGAGGCCAAAGACCCGGGAAGTTCCGAGGTCGGGGCCAAGTGCACCGGTGATCATCCGGATCGCCGTCGTCTTGCCGGCACCGTTGGGCCCGAGGAGGACCGAGATCGACCCGCGGGGAACCTGAATGGTGAGGTCGTTCAGCGCATGCACGTCGCCGAACGAACGGTGGACGTTCTTGACGTCAACGATCAGGTCAGGAGGGGCGGGTTGACGCGCAAACGAATCCACGCTGTAGGTATCGGCACCGCAGCCCTCAGCTGTAGTGCCGTCCCCGTTCGGTCAATCCGGTGCGGGTCCCACGTACACCCACCGACCGTTGGTGCGTCCGAACAGGCTTTTCTCGGCCAGGACGCCGCTACCGGAGCTGGTGTCGTAGCGCGCACGGAAGCGCACGGTGCCGGTCTGGTCGAACGGGCCACCGCCGGTTGTCTCCTGGATTGTGAGTCCGGTCCAGGTGCGATCCTCGGACAGGCGTGGGGTCTCGGGCCTCGATCCGGGGCTCCAGGAATGAAGAAGGTAGGCCGCTTTCCCGATTGCAAACGCGCTGTAGCGACTGCGCATGAGGTCCTCCGCCGTGATCGCCTGTCGGGCACCGGAGTGGATGGCACCACAACAGTCTGCATATGCGGTTTCTCGGCCACAGGGACACAAAGAGAACGAACTCATCGGCTGGTCAGTTCCATCGGCGCTCAGATCGTCCAGGGGTCAGGGCTGTCGGTGGGAAGGCCGTAGTGACTGATCGCTTCGGCCACGGTCTCCTTGGTGACGGTTCCCTCCTCGGCGAGGGCAGACAACACTGCGAGTACAACGTTGGGGGTGTCGACCTCGAAGAAGGACCGCAACGCCTCACGGTCGTCGGACCGGCCAAAGCCGTCGGTACCGAGTACCGAGAACCTTCGAGGCACGAAACGCTCGATCATCTCGGGCACGCTGCGCATGAAGTCGGTTACCGCGATGACCGGTCCGTTACCGTCGGCAAGTAGCCCGGTTACGTACGGGGTCTTGGCGTCGGCAGTTGGGTTGTATTTGTTCCACCGCTCGACCGAGAGGGCGTCCTCCCGCAATCGTTTGAATGAGGTAGCGCTCCAGAGGTCGACGCCGATGTTGTAGCGCTCAGCGAGCTCGGCCTGGGCCTCGCGCGCTGCGGTATGGGCGACACCGCTGAAGATGATCGACGCCTGTTGTGCGGTGTCTTGAGGGGTCGCATCCCAGTGGTACATGCCCTTGAGAATCCCATCTTGGCTTCCGTCTGGCATCGAGGGCTGGTCGTAGTTCTCGTTGTAGATGGTGATGTAGTAGAAGATGTCTTCGCTGTCTTCGTACATTCGCTTCAAACCGTCCTGGATGATGACGGCCAGCTCGTACGCGAAGGCTGGGTCGTAGGACTGGCACGCCGGCACGGTGCTGGAGAGGACGTGGGAGTGTCCATCCTGGTGTTGCAGCCCCTCTCCCATGAGAGTGGTGCGGCCGGCGGTGGCGCCCATGAGAAAACCCCTCACCCGTGCGTCGGCGGCCGCCCAGATCAGATCTCCGACCCGCTGGAAGCCGAACATCGAGTAGAACGTGTAGAACGGCACCATCGGGACACCCTGATGGGCATAACTGGAGCCGGCTGCAATCCACGATGCGGTGGCTCCGGCCTCGGTGATGCCCTCCTCGAGAATCTGTCCATCGGAGTCTTCGGTATATGAGAGCAGTAGTTCGTGATCTACTGGTTCGTACATCTGGCCGAACGGTGCGTAGATCTCGAACTCTCGGAACATGCTGTCCATTCCGAAGGTTCGAGCCTCGTCGGGAATGATCGGCACAACGCGCTCGCCGAACCCCTCGGCCCGCATCATCTCCCGCAGCATGGCGGTGAAGGCCATCGTGGTGGAGACCTCACGCCCGCCGCTTCCTTGGAAGAACGTCTCGAACGGCGCATCAGGCGCAGCGGGGAGTGGCCGTCGATCGCGAACGAGCCTGGTCGGTACGACACCGTCGAGAGCCCTGCGTCGAGCCATCATGTACTCGTACTCAGGAGATCCTTCTGCTGGGCGGTAGTACGGGGGAACGCCATCTTCGAGTGATTCGGCCGGGATCTCATCGTGCAGGTGGAGCCGGTCCCGCAGATCTTGAAGCTGCGCCTTTGTCATCTTCTTGATCTGATGGGTGGAGTTTCGACCCTCGAAGCCCTCGCCCAGCGTCCATCCCTTGACCGTCTTGGCCAAGATCACCGTGGGCTGCCCGCGATGTTCGGTGGCAGCTTTGTAGGCAGCAAAGACCTTCTGGTAGTCGTGTCCGCCGCGAGGAAGGTTTCGGAGATCATCGTCGGTCAGGTGATCGACCATCTTCCGAAGTCGTGGGTCCGGTCCGAAGAACTTCTCGCGGATGAAGCCGCCATCCTCAACGGCATAACGCTGGAATTCTCCGTCGACGGTGGTGTTCATCTTGTTCAGGAGCACACCTTCGACATCCTTGAGGAGCAGTTCATCCCACCGAGATCCGTGGATCACTTTGATGACGTTCCAGCCGGCTCCTCGGAAGACCGCTTCGAGTTCCTGGATGATCTTGCCGTTTCCTCGAACGGGTCCGTCCAGCCGCTGCAGGTTGCAGTTGATGACCCAGGTGAGATTGTCGAGCCCATGGCGCGATGCAAGCGAGATCGCTCCGAGCGTTTCTGGTTCGTCGGATTCTCCGTCGCCGAGGAAGGCCCACACCCGCGTGCCACTGGTGTCTTCGATCTTGCGATCGGCCAGATACCTCAGGAAGCGGGCGTGATAGATGCTGTTGATTGGTGCGAGGCCCATGGAGACCGTGGGGTACTCCCAGAAGTCGGGCATGAGTCGAGGATGCGGATAGCTCGAAAGGCCGTTGCCGCCGACTTCCATCCGGAAGTTGTCGAGCTGGCCCTCCTCGAGCCGGCCTTCGAGGAACGCTCGGGCATAGATACCGGGTGCAGCATGACCCTGGAAGTAGACGGCGTCGCCGGCGAGACCGTCGTCCTTGCCGCGGAAGAAATGGTTGAAGCCAACCTCATAGAGTGCGGCCGAGGAAGCGAAGGTGGAGAGGTGTCCACCGATCCCGTCGGACTTCTTGTTGGCCCGGACAACCATTGCGGCTGCGTTCCAGCGAATGAACGCACGGATGCGTCGCTCGGTGTGTTCATCACCAGGAAAGAACGGCTGATCTTCGGCTGGGATCGTGTTGACGTAGTCGGTGGAAGTGGTCTGGGAGGTCCCGAGCTGCAATTGGCTGGCCCGATGGTTGAGGCGTCCCAAGAGATAGCGGGCCCGTGTCTTGCCGGCCACGTTGTTCACGGTCTCGAGGGACTCGAGCCATTCAGCTGTCTCCTCGGAATCGATGTCAGGAAAGTTTCCGAGGAAGCCATTCGTACTCATAGACGTTCATCCTATGGGGCGAGGAGGGGTCCAAGTAGGCTCATGCGGTGCCAGCCAACACTGTGCCAGCCAACACATCGGGTACCGCATTCACCCAGGTTTATACCGACGGTGCCTGTTCAGGGAATCCTGGGCCAGGCGGCTGGGCGTGGGTAATTGCTGATGGTCCTCACGGCAGCGGTGCAGAAGCACATACAACAAACCAGCGCATGGAAATCAAGGCGGTGCTGGAGGCGCTGCGTTCAAATGAGGGGTCGCTTCACATCATTTCCGATTCCACATATGTGGTGAACTGCTTCCGGGACCGTTGGCACGAGGGATGGCTCAAACGAGGCTGGAAGAATTCACAGCGAAAGCCGGTCGCAAATCGTGACCTCTGGGAGCCGCTCATCGAGTTGGCGGTCCCCAGGATCGATGAGGGCACACTTCGGTTCAGCTGGGTGAAGGGTCACTCGGGTGACCCGATGAACGATCTCGCCGACAAACTGGCCGTTGCGGCCAGAGATGAAGTGAGATCGCTCGACGGCGCCGGGCAGGTTCGGACCGAAGATGCCGAGCCCGGTGAATCGGGTGGCCCGGCAGTTCCGTGGGACGTCGGTCCAACGCTGCTTGTGGTTGGCACTGTCACCCCGGACCGGGACCAGCGGGCGGCGATAGCGCAGTCCGTCAAATCACTGGATCGAGGCAGCGTCGTGGTGAGTGGACTGCGCCGTGGAAGCGAGCTCCTGGCCGCCGAGCTTGCCCTGGAAAACCGACTTCAGCTCGCCGCCGTGCTGCCTTTCGCCGATCCGGCCATGAACTGGGATGAAGAGCTGCGGTCGCGCTTCGATGAGGTCTACTCCCGCGCCAGCTATGACATCGTCCTGGATGGCGATCCTTCCGCGCCCGGCCTGGCTGTGCGGAATCGCAACCGCTGGTATCAGAACGCAGCGCTCGGGGCGTTGGTCGTGGGCGATGATGATCTCGCCGACAGCTACGAGGCTGCCGGCTTGACCGTTGTGCGTGCGTGACCAGAACTCAACTGCCTCGAGACGAGGAGTCCCACGGTTGTTGATGCTCAACCAAAGAAGGTTTGTGCCGATAGCTAGTCGTGGGCCTTTTAGACAATCTTCGCAAACGGACCGCCGAGGTTTCCGAGGACGTCGCCGACGTTGAGCACGTTGAGCACGTCGATCACGTCGCTGAGACGACCTCTGCGGATGGTATCGAACGTGACCCCAGCGCTGCTGGCGATGCCTGGCTGACCGGAGTAGAACGACGCAAACAAGACTTCGACTCTGCCGACGCGACGGTTCCCGAGGTCGACGACACTGCGGTTTTGGCCGAAGAAGAGGGCGATGCGCTGGAGCCCGCAGTTGAGTCGGTTGCAGAACTCGTCCAGCCTGATGCCCAGCTCGGTGAACATTTTTCGTTTGAACCGACGTCGACTCCAAACATTGCACCGACATTGCAGAACGCGACCTATCCGGACATGGGCATGGTCTACGCCGGCCTCGAAGACGTCGGTGTCGCTCCGTTTCCTTCGGAGAAGCCGATCGAGGCGCCCCCCGAAACCGATCCGATCGCGGCGTTTCCCCCAATCGAATCCGCTCCGA